>JAJCYL010000173.1 GCA_029262955.1 Cytophagales bacterium
CGGAAAAAAGAGAATTACTCACCTCACTTCCTGTGAAGTTTTGAGAAAGATTTGACTCGGAGCAGCTAATGCCGGTGAGCAGTAAAACTCCAACAACTAAACTTTTCATACATTTATATTGAACTCTCCTAAATCTCCAATTATCCCCGCATTTTATCATCATTTTCGGGTAATTATTGCACCACCAATAATACGCCCAATTCGTCAAAAACTGTGTAACAGTGGTTACAATCAGGCACAGCCCATCAAACGTAAAACGGATTATGCCCTGGCCATACCAAATGCACGTTACCCTGGCTATTCTGCAATTATTAAACTCATGAAGTGATACTGACCCGTGAATAATGAAATTAGGTACGCTGGACGTGACGAAGATCAATCCAAAACCTGACCTCCAGCAATCTCTCTCGATTCGTTGTGTTGTAGATTGACGATATAGTTGAAGAAAATGGATAAAAGAAATTTTTTAAAAGCACTCACTCTTACCGGTGCGACAGGTTTGTTTGATTTAAGAAACCTTAACGGCCAAACTATAGGACATATGGAAACAATAGTAAATAGGGTATTCGCTCCCGATGAAACCGGAAAATACACCCTTCCAAATTTGCCTTATGCGTATGAGGCATTGGAACCACATATTGACAGACAGACAATGCAACTGCATCATGACATACATCATCAGGGATACGTCAATGGCCTGAATAATGCAACTGAAAAAGTGAACGAAGCTATAAAAGTGGATGACTATGGGCTGATAAAACATTGGCAAAGAGAATTGGCCTTTCATGGTGCTGGTCATTTTATGCACAGCATTTTTTGGGAGAATATGGGGCCGGCACAGGGAAAGAGAAGCTCTTCATTGGAAAAGTACATGAAAGGGTCTTTTGGCTCATTTGACAGTTTCAAGAAGTATTTCACTGCTGCTGCAACAGCCGTGGAAGGTTCCGGTTGGGGCATTTTGGGCTATCAGCCGAAAGCCGACAAGTTAGTGGTACTTCAAGCCGAAAAGCATCAAAACCTTAGCCAATGGCTAACCGTCCCGTTTTTGGTGATTGATGTCTGGGAACATGCCTATTATCTAAAATATCAAAACAGAAGAGGAGCCTATGTCAATGCATTTTTCAATGTGATTAACTGGGAGGCTGTTTCCAACAGATTTGAAAAGATTAGAGGAGGTTATTAACGTTTAGAAAATGCTCCAAATTTTTGTCCGTTGCTTACGCCATCCGTCCAGGGCGAATAGAATTTTCCATCTGACATCCAAATGGGACGAAAAGTTAACTAATTGATTATCAGTAAATTGTACATTTTAATTAATTTTTGTACTGGAGCATAAATAACCTCCACAATTAAAAATAATTGATAATCTGCCTTATGTGATTTTTCCCAAAATTTGTTGAAGGCCAATGATGTTACAAACAGCCGAAAATTTTACACCTATTATTAATCTGGCCTTTCATCACCACAGGATTGTGGAATAATTGATTGAAGTCATAAAAAAAAGTAATGTTAACCATCTGGTTAAACTAAATGGTTAATTCATTGTACATTTGTATTATGGAAAGAGATCTATCCACTGAAGAAAGAATAAAAGAGGCTGCTAAGCAGGTATTCATTATTAAGGGATTGGCAGGTGCACGAATGCAGGAAATTGCTGATGCGGCTAACATCAATAAGGCCATGCTTCATTATTATTTCCGCAGTAAGGATCAATTATTCAAAAAGATCTTTGATGAAGTGATTGGAGAATTCGCTCCGAAGATATTGTCAATACTGGGTGAAAAACGACCCCTGGAGGTTAAGGTCAAAGATTTTGTTCACCAATACCTGGATATGCTATCAAAAAATCCATTTATTCCGCTTTTTCTGATCAGTGAATTAAGAGACCAGCCGGAACATGTGATCGAAAAAGTAGGCATAAAGCGGAGTGGCGCTTTAGATCATTTGGATCAGCAACTCAAAACCGAAGCTCAGGCCGGTAACATCAGATCTATAGCACCAGCGCATTTTATGGCAAACCTCATATCTCTTTCCATTTTCCCATTTCTTGCAAAGCCTATACTTCAATCAATGTTTCAAATGAGCGATGAGGATTTTTCCAGCTTTATTGAGGAGAGAAAGGTTTTGATCCCTCAGCTCATAATGTCCTCTTTAAAACCATAATTATGAGTGTCAACTACCAACTTAGAATCTACAGATCTTTCAGCAGAATGCTCTTAATGGCATTCATTGGCTATCAGGGACTCTCAGTATCTGCCCAGACGTTATCACTCCATCAATGTTATGAGTTGGCACAGGAGTTAACTCCGCTGGCCCAACAGCAACTATTTCATCAATCAATAGCGGTCTTACAAAAAGAAAATGCCAATTCCCTTTTTAAGCCTGAAATTGGTCTGGATGGCCAATACACCTATCAATCAGATGTCTTTTCATTGCCTTTTGAAAACCCTGACGGCACCAGATCGCAGATTCCCAGGGATCAATACCGATTAACCATTGGTATTAACCAGCAGCTGTTTGATGGAGGTTCAGCGAAACGTTTACACAGTGTAGCTGAAAGCGAAGCCACAGCCAACCGGCAAGAGGTGACGGTTGCTCTCTATCAAATTCGGGAAATAATCAACGAACTTTTCTTCGGAGCGATAATGAACCAGGAGAATGTGACCATTATGGCATCACAAAGAGCCATCCTGGAGGAACAATTATCTGAAGTAGAGTCTGGCGTAAGAAATGGGTTGTTGCTGGCCAGTAATGCAGACATTGTCAAAAAAGAGATCCTATCTGTCGAACAACAACTCATTTCATTTGACATGGACAGGGAAGCGTTATTAGAAATGCTGGAGGCGTGGATTGGCCAGGAGGTCTCCGATGAAACAGTGCTCCTTATCCCCAATCTAACTAGCTATGATGGATTAACAAATGAAATTAACCGTCCGGAACTCCGTCTTTTTGACTTAAAGTCCCAACAGCTTCAAGCCCAAAGTGAACTGACTGCCATTAAGAACTATCCAAAAATTTCAGCATTTGCTAATGGAGGAATGTCCAGCCCTAATCCATATGACTTTTTTAGGACAGATCTCTCCGGATATTACCTCACAGGAATTCGTTTGAAGTGGAATATTTTTGACTGGAATAAAAACAAGAATGACATCAAAATGCTCAACATCCAGAGGGAGATCATCACCAGTAACAGGGATGATTTTGAGCGAAGGACGGCTATCACTATTATCCGTAATGATGCAGAGATAAAGAAACTTGAAATCCTCCTGGCTAAGGACAAAGAGATCCTTGACTTGCAGCGGCGCATTGTTAAGGAATCGTATGCTCAACTGCAAAATGGTGTCATCACTTCAACCAACTATATCACGGAATTGAACAAAGAAACAGCTGCCAGAATAGCACTCAACTTACGTGGATTGGCTGTGATCCGAACTAAAATTGAAAAACTGACTAAATCGGGAAACTATGAGATCCAAAATTGATATAAGAATACTTGCTTCCTTCATCTTAGCGGCGGTTATCTTGGGTTGTAGTGAGAGCAGCCACAAATCGGACGCTTATGGTAATTTCGAAGCGACTGAGATCATTGTATCCGGTGAAGCAACCGGTAAGTTGAAAAATTTTGAAGTGGCCGAGGGAAATGTGGTCAATGCTGACAACCATTTAGGTTTCATAGACACCACTCAGCTTTATCTCCAAAAACAACAACTCATTTACAGCATTGGTGCATTAAAGAGCAAGACCCAGGACGTTGGCATTCAGATTAATGTCCTACTAGAGCAAAAGAATAACCTCCAAAGAGAAAGGAATAGGATTAAAAATCTGTTGAAAGACGGGGCAGCCACCACTAAACAGCTCGATGATATCAATGGTGAAATTGAGGTGGTGGACAAACGGATTTTAGCAACACAAAGTCAACTCACTACTACCAATTCGGGAATCCTCAGTGAAATAGCCCCCTTAGAAGCACAAATTGAATTGATCAATGACAAGCTGGCCAAGAGTTACATTACCTCTCCGGTGAGTGGTACAGTTCTTACCAAATATGCCGAAGAAGGTGAATTTGTGAGCATGGGACAGCCATTATTCAAAATAGCCAATCTTGATGAAATGGAACTTAGGATTTACGTCAGCGGAGACCAGCTAGGGATTTTCAAAGTAGGCAGTGAAATAGAGGTTCTCGTCGATGATGGTAAAGAAGCCTACAGGTCGTTGAGAGGAACTATTACCTGGGTTTCAGCACAAGCGGAGTTTACTCCGAAAGTCATTCAAACTAAAGAAGAGCGGGTCAATCTGGTTTACGCGGTAAAGGTTAGTGTTCTTAACACTGACGGCTCCTTGAAAATTGGGATGCCGGGCGAGGTAAAGTTCAATCCTGTTTCCAATTAAAAATAGATAAATGAAGAATCCGGCTCTTTCCATCAATCGTCTATTGAAGTCCTACGGTAAACTTAGAGCACTGAAAGAAATAAGTCTGGAAGTCAATCGAGGGGAGTTGTTCGGTTTGATCGGGCCGGACGGGGCAGGCAAAACCTCTCTCATCAGAATTTTGGCGACGTTGCTGTTACCTGATGGTGGTTCAGCGGAAGTACTGGGTCATGATGTGATAAGAGAATACAAGGTAATCCGTAATAAAATGGGCTATATGCCTGGTAGGTTTTCCCTGTATCAGGATTTGACAATTTTGGAAAACCTGGAGCTTTTTGCATCGATCTACGAAACTACGGTTGAAAAGAATTACCATTTGATTAAAGACATTTACGCTCAGATCGAGCCCTTCAAGGATCGGAAAGCAGGTCAGCTATCCGGTGGTATGAAACAGAAGCTGGCACTTTCCTGTGCCATGATCCATGAACCGGAGATCCTTTTCCTGGATGAACCAACTACCGGTGTGGATCCGGTTTCGCGAAATGAGTTTTGGGAAATGCTTAAAAAACTCAGGGAGAAGGGAATAACCATCATTGTATCCACACCCTACATGGATGAAGCCAATTTATGTGACCGGGTAGCCCTCATTCAAGATGGTGCTATCATGTCGGTTGACACCCCGGAAGCTGTGGTGGAAACTTTCCCGACATTCTTGTATGCTATTAAGTCATCTGACAAATATCTCCTTCTACAGGATCTTAGGGATTACCCAAATGTTAATTCGGTTTTTGCCTTTGGGGAATATCTGCATTATACGGACAAAAGAAAAGAGTTACCAGAAGATGAACTTCGACAATATTTAGAGGAGCACAAGCACAGAGAACTCGAAATTAAAAGAATTGAGCCAGGAATTGAGGACTGCTTTATGGCTTTTATGGAAAAAGAAAATTAATGGAAGAGCCCATCATTTATGCCAAAGACCTCACCAAGAAATTCGGAGATTTCACTGCCGTAGACGCCATTAGCTTTGAGATCAACCGGGGGGAGATATTTGGTTTTTTAGGGGCCAATGGAGCTGGAAAAACAACAGCCATGAAAATGCTGATTGGTCTTTGGAAACCTACCTCTGGCAAGGCGTCGGTAGCCGGATTTGACGTATATCGTGAGGCAGAAAAGATCAAGAAGAATATCGGCTATATGAGCCAGCGGTTCTCACTTTACGAGGACCTGACTGTGGTGGAGAACATACAGTTTTATGCAGGTATTTACGGCCTCACCAATCAACAAATAAAATCTAAGACCACAGGTTTGATTGAAAAACTAGGCTTGCTCGAGGTTAGAGATTCCAGGATCCAGTCCTTGCCGCTGGGTTGGAAGCAAAAGCTTGCTTTTTCCGTTGCCATCCTTCACGATCCCAAAATTGTGTTTTTGGATGAGCCTACAGGTGGCGTAGACCCCATCACAAGAAGGCAATTCTGGGATTTAATCTATGAGGCAGCTCACAATGGCATAACTGTTTTTGTTACGACCCATTATATGGATGAGGCCGAGTATTGTGACAGGGTTTCCATCATGGTCAATGGGAGAATTGAAGCGCTTGATAATCCCAGCACTCTAAAGAAACAGTTTAATGTTGACACCATGCATGAAGTGTTTGTGAAAATGGCCAGACCACAGGAAGCATGAACAGGTTTTTGGCTTTTGTAAAAAAGGAATTCTATCACATTTTTCGTGACAGAAGAACTTTGGTTATTCTTTTTGGGATGCCCGTCGTACAGATCCTGCTTTTCGGCTATGCCATAACCAACGAGATAAAGGATGCCCGAATTGCTATTCTCGACAAATCCAAAGATCACCTCTCCGTCCGATTGATTGAAAAAATACGCTCGTCAGGATACTTTCTTATTGAGGACTATCTCAATCAGGAAGTTGAAATAGAAAAACTATTTAAAGAGGGTACTATTAAACTGGTCCTGGTGATAGATGAATCATTTGCCCAAAACCTGGAAAAGCAACACGCTACCAACATTCAATTGCTGGCAGATGCCACTGATCCCAACACGGCCAATACGCTGATTAACTACGCTACTGCCATCATTAGGAATTTTCAGGCTGAAATAAACTCAGGCACATTACCTCTAACCATTATACCGGAGGTCAGGATGCGTTACAATCCCAATTTGAGAAGTGTTTTTTTATTCGTCCCCGGATTGATTACGATAATTCTCATGCTCGTTTCAGCCATGATGACATCGATTTCTATTGCCCGCGAAAAGGAGGTCGGCACCATGGAAGTCCTCCTGGCATCTCCAATGCAGCCGGGCCAGGTAATCCTGGCCAAGGTTGTTCCCTACTTAATGTTGTCATTTATTAATGCTGTTGTGATCCTGATCATGGGCAAATTTATCTTCGGAGTTCCCATTAACGGCAGCCTGCCCCTACTTCTACTTGAAAGCATCCTCTTCATTTTAATGGCACTCTCACTGGGAATCTTAATATCAACCGTGACCCAATCACAACAGGCGGCATTATTAATCTCATTAATGGGGCTAATGTTACCTACTATCCTACTTTCTGGCTTCATCTTTCCCATTGAGAATATGCCACCGGCGCTACAAGTTATTTCTAATTTCATCCCCGCTAAGTGGTTCATCATCATCGCTAAATCCATTATGCTGAAGGGAGTGGGTATTACTTATTTCTGGCAGGAAACATTAGTCCTGGTGGGTTTTACTATACTTTTCGTAGCCCTGAGTATCAAAAAATTCAAAATCAGACTGGCATGAGAACGATTTACTTCCTGGTAAGAAAGGAGTTTCTCCAAATATTCCGAAATAAAGGCATGTTGCCCATTATCTTTATCATGCCAGTAATTCAACTGGTCATTCTCTCCAATGCTGCCAATTTCGAGATCGAAAACCTAAAACTCTACTTTGTTGACAAAGACCAAACCTCTTACAGTCGCCTGCTTAGAAGTAAAATTGAAGGTTCTAATTACTTCGTTCTGAGTGGCTATGGCTTTTCTACTGATGAAGGTGAAGGAGCATTGGATCGTGACTTGGCAGACCTGGTGATTGAAGTTCCCAGGGGATTTGAAAGGACATTAGTTCGTGACAACAGCGAAAAGATACAATTGACTATTAATGCTATCGATGGAACAAAAGGCGCACTTGGTAATTTCTATGCATTGGCGGTCATTTCGGATTTCAATCGTCAAATAAGAGAAGATTTTCAGGCCAAAGGGACAGTATTTGCTATTTCAAAACCACTGAATCACATTAAGATAAATTATTCAAACTGGTTTAACCCTGACCTGAATTACAAGACCTTTATGGTGCCAGGTATCCTCGTGCTTTTAGTGACCATGATCGCAGCATTCTTGTCGGCCATGAATATTGTACGAGAAAAAGAAATAGGGACCATTGAACAACTGAATGTCACTCCAATAAGAAAGCACCAGTTTATAATTGGCAAATTGCTACCCTTTTGGGTGCTTGGGCTTTTTGAGCTATCCATAGGTCTCCTTATTGCTAAATTCGTCTTTGATGTACCCTTTGTCGGTAGCATCATTTTGGTTTATGCATTTGCAGCGCTCTATCTTTTTCTGGTATTAGGAATGGGTCTGTTTATTTCAACCTTCACTGAAACTCAGCAACAGGCCATGTTTATTTCCTGGTTCTTTCTGGTAATTTTCATCCTCATGGGTGGATTGTTTACCGCAATTGAGAACATGCCAGTATGGGCACAACATATAACCCTTTTTAATCCTGTCAGGTACTTTATCGAAGTGGTTAGAATGGTCATGCTAAAAGGATCTGGCTTAGCAGATATTAAGTGGCATTTCCTTATTGTTTTACTCTATGTTATTGGGATTAATGGATTAGCCATGTTCAGATATAGGAAGACGGTCTAACATTTTGTAAAGTTTATTATAATCCTCCCACATTGTCTGTAGGACATCCGTGATAAGGGACTCCGTGCATTTATTATCACCGATCAACTGGAGTGTTTATTCGACACAGCAGTCAAATCAATCGTTCTTCTGACCATTATCCTATCCTTGCAATCTTGCATGTATGAGCTTTTACACCATTAATTTTGGAATCCTATAGAATTCGGATTTATAATCCCAATTAAAATGAATGCAATATGAAGCGATTAGAAGACAAAGTAGCAATTGTTACAGGTGGTTCAGAACTGGTTATTGATGGTGGCTATATAGCCCGTTAGTAAATACAGAATAATAAAAGAGAGAAATGTTTTCGCACTTCTCTCTCCTTTTTAGTTCACGAGGATACTGAGGGTCATTATTAAGGAGGGAAAACTATCTGAGGCTATCAAACCTCTACGGGTAGATCAATTTTGATGGTAGTCCCTTTTTCACAGCTGCTTACAAATCCTATTTTTCCCTTCATTAGTTCAACGTACCGTTTTACAATATTTAATCCCAGGCCGGTGCCTTGAATATTATGTGTATTAGAAGCTCTAAAAAAAGGACTGAACATGTTCTTTTGATCCTCTTCCGGGATCCCAATCCCCTGGTCTTCAATGTCGATGTATAATCGCGACTTCTTGAAAGACACCTTGATAGCAATTGGCTTGTTTTCCGGTGAGTATTTAATGGCGTTTGAAGTCACGTTAATGAGAATATTCCTAAGCAGTTTTTTATCGATTACTACCGCTTTAGCTGAATCTTCACAGGTATAATCCAAAGTCTGTCCAGGTTTTAATATCTCAATCAATGACTCAACTACTTCCTCCACCAATTCTATCGCATCAAATTCCTCAGGATGACACTCAATCCTTCCTTCGTCGAGTTTATCTACAGATAGGAAGTCTTCCAGAATACCGTTCATATGGGTCACCGAGGTCTTGATTCTTTTCACATGTTTTAACCTTTTCTCATTCTCTTCGTATCCCGGATATTTGGTTATCAATGATGCTGATGAAAGAATGGTGCTTAGGGGCGTTCTGAATTCATGTGAAGCCAACGAAACAAACTTTGATTTGAGTTCATTCAGATCCTTTTCTTTCGATAGTGACTCCTTCAACTCATCTTGTGACCTTTTCAGCCGCTTAACTGCCTTATTTAATTCTTTCGTTCGAAGACCCACTTCTTTTTCAAGCCCTGCTGAATAGTGTTCCAATTTTTTCCGACTCTCCCTTAAGTCCCCCATTATTTTATTCTTCTCTGTCAAGTCAGTGCCAGAAATGAGGGTTCCAACTATTTGCCCATCACTATCACGAAGTATTGTGTTTTGCCAATGAATCGACTTCTCTTCTCCGCTTTTTGTCAAGACCAAATTGTCAAACCTTTGGTACTTATTGGAGTCTTCAATGATCGATTTAAAAACCTCTTCTATATGCGGTTTATCTTCTTCCTTGATGAAATAGTCAAACCATTTCGTACCAATTAGTTCTTTTTCTGAAAATCCCAATATCTCGCATCCCTTCTGGTTAATTTCAATAATTTCTCCTTGACCATTAAGAACCAGCAGCATCACCTCAGCAGCATCAAAATACAGCCGGGCCATTTCCTTTTCCTCGGTCAGTTTTTTTTCTATCACTTTTCTCTTCGAGATGTCCGTAATAAATGTTACGACAAAGTCATTGATATCGCCCCTCATTGGGCTGAGACTTATTTCAACCGGAAATATGGCTCCGTCTTTTCTCAAACCATTTAAATCTCGCCCCTCTCCCATTTTACGTGGTGTAGGGTTCTCAAAATACTTTTGACGGTACGCACTATGTTTCTCCGGATCTCCAAAAGGAACAAGACGTTCTATCCATAATCCTGACAGCTCATCTTCCTTGTATCCAAACATTTCTTCTGCTGACTGATTAGCTATAAGGATTTCACCATTGGAATTGACCAAAAGAACTCCTTCAACCAGTGAGTTGAAAAATTTGTGAAACGAGTCTTCATTCACAAAAGGCAATCCGCTACTGGACACATCTTTCATAGATAGTCTACTTTGAGGCGAAAGTATTTATCTCAACTAGTCGGTGGAGAAGAAGTTTTTCGACCAATATTAAAGATAATGTTCTCAATTCAGAAAATCAATAAGATTCGACGTCAATCAATTATATGCTATATAAGGATTGATAATTAGGTAAGTAAGTGCTGTAAAAAAGAGGAAAGCTGTTACTTTGTGTTGTACTTTATATCCACGACACGAAACTTACCGTAAACAAATTTCCCATCCGGATAATCAAATATGGCCTCACCATATGACCCGAGGTTTAATTCTCCCAGGCCTGGAAACTTTTCGGTTAATTCCAATTTTCACCGTAATAGCATTTGAGTTTTTACTATTCTCTAACCTCTCGAGCTCGCTTTATTGCCCATTTTGAGGTTAGGGGTCCAATAAATTCGTGAATTAGAGTTGCCCCCATTATAGTTCCAATTAGCAGGTCAGAAATAACTGAGAAATTGGGATCTTTCTGGATCACTAGTGCCAATCCCAGCACGATTCCACCTTGTGGGATCAATCCTGCGAAAGCATATTTGCTAACGGAGGAAGGCATTTTTGAAATCTTTGCTCCTAGAAAGGTGCCTAAATATTTACCGGCTAATCTCAATAGAATAAATAACAAAATTAATCCTCCCGCCTCTCCAA
The DNA here is from genome assembly GCA_029262955.1 of Cytophagales bacterium. Lineage (GTDB taxonomy): Bacteria > Bacteroidota > Bacteroidia > Cytophagales > Cyclobacteriaceae > JAJCYL01. The sequence continues at coordinate 10,989 of JAJCYL010000173.1, forward strand.
GAGATTTCCACTTGAGGTGCATTGCGCCAAGCACGAAGAAAAATATGAAAACTAACTCCTCGGTGTACCTTTCTGTTAAGCCAATAACCTTATCCTTATTGCCATTGAAATTGGTAACAATAATGCCGAAAGTCAAGGTAGAAAAGAGTTCATCAAAACCAAGCAGAACACTAGCCCCAAAAGCTGCGGCCAAAAAACCTAAAACCAGTACTATAATTTGACCCTCTTCCCTGATTTCCAGGGCATTGGTTAATTTGTTAAAGATCCAACCGAGAAGAATGCCTATCATTAAGGCCCCAATAATTATGGTTGCTGTTTTATAAATCACTTCAAGTATTGGTGTTGCTGTTTTACCAATAAATGATGTAGCGACAGCAAAAGACAAACTAAATAGTAACAAGGTAAATGCATCGTCAAGAGCTGCAGCACCCATTATCGTTTCGGATACAATTCCTCTAGCCTTATACTGATGCATGACAGCAAGAGTGGCCGAAGGGTCAGTGGGTGCTGCCAGGGAAGCAATCAAGATGCTAAAAGGAATGGATAGACCCAGGATGTCGTAGCCTGCCATGTCTATAAAAATAGGAGAGAGAAAAAGAAAACCAATCAATACAATAAGAAATGCGCCCAATGCTTCCAAAGATGAGACAGCAATTATAGCCTTCCCATGAGCTTTCAATTTCTCCATTGATAGTGTACAACCAACTTCAAATGTTATAAATGCAAGACACAAATCTGTAATGGGTTCTGTAATGCTGGGAAAGTCCGATGCCACAAACGAGTTGATTTCAGGACTGAGAAGAAGACCCATCAAAAAATAGCCGGTAACTTTTGGCACCCCTAGTTTTACAGCCAGATAGCCAGCACTGTAACCACCGAGGAGGATTAGTCCAACTAAGAATATCATCATAATGTCAAAACCTCTTTGTAGGTAACAAGTATTCGGTTACTCAATAACCCTGATAGGAAATAATCCCATAGCATACTGGAGGGCATTTTTAGAGCAGCCAGAAAAATCAACGGGAACAAGAATTTCTTTTGTCTCATAATTTTTAGTTTGGTGGATTGAAATTATGACCGGGAGTCAAAGTCCTCCCGGCCAATTACCTGCCAGAGTTTTGAAGAAACCTTTCAATTAAGAAATCTTGATTTCTTTTTTCGGTAATCTATTGGTTTCTTCCCGTTTTGGAAGCTCCAGTCTCAAAACACCTTCTTTATATGTGGCTTTAACTTTATCCGGGTTAACACTTTCTGGAAGCATGAATGACCTGGAAAAAGAATTGTAGCTATACTCCTTGCGAGTGTAACCATTCTCTTTACCCTCACTTTCCTCCTTCTTTTCAGAGCTAACACAGAGATTGCCATTCTCTACATCGATGCGAAAGTCCTTTTTCTCCATACCAGGGGCGGCCATTTCAATAACGAACTCATCGTCTTTTTCCTGAATATTAGCTGCAGGTATTTTGGTGACCCAACCATTAGTATCTAATAGTCGGTCATCATCGAAGAAATCTGAAAACAACGCTGGCATTTTAGGGAATAACCCTGGTGATCTTACTAAGAGTGACATAATTCCTCCTTTTTTAAGTTATTAAACAATTGATTTCAAGCTTCAATTTATTGGGTCATTGTCTTCTCTGTTATGACGTCTCTCAAAGGCATTGCTGATCTTCATCAAAGTGGACGAACCTGAAGATAAGGAATGGTGTCTCCAGGTAGGGTTATGCCAAAGGAGATACTTAGCAAACCCACCCTTCTCATAGTAAAGAAGAAAGGTGAAAATTATAGTTTTTGGAAAGCCCTCCAGGATATATCCTCTTTCTAAGCAATCCGTTAACGATATCTCTAGGGGTTAATTCCCCCACAGCTATAATTTCATAATGGCTAAAGGTCAAGTTTAATAATGACTATGGTCATAAATGAGGCGGGATAACATCACCAAATTGGCTTATTAAAGCTAAAGAAGATGAGCTATTATATCAATAAATTAGTTACCGGAAATTTCGAGGATATTGTACAAAAAGTTACCAAAGAACTGAAAAATGAAGGCTTTGGGGTATTAACCGAGGTCGATGTGGACAAGGTTCTCAAGCAAAAAATTGATGTCGATTTTCCTCGATACAAAATATTGGGTGCTTGCAATCCTGGCTATGCGCACCAGGCCTTACAAAATGAAAACAAGGTGGGAACAATGCTCCCGTGTAATGTAATAGTAAGACAAGCCTCAAATGAAGAAATTGAAGTAGCTGCTGTTGATCCCATTGCATCTATGCAGGCCATTGAAAATCCAACCTTATCGGGAATTGCTCATGAAGTAAAAGAGAAATTGTCAAATGTGATCAGCAATATTTAATACGGCATCAAACAATCATGAAAGAATTCCAATTAACCAGCAAATCACCCGACGCGATTCCGATGCGTTGGATATGTATCTAAGTAATATATCCAAAGAACATTTACTAACAATTGATAATTCGGTTGTATCGCGTCTCAATAATTGAATACTCCTTTAAATCATATCCAATGGACATCATAACCCTCACAATTAATCCTGCTGTTGACAAAAGCTCCTCCGTTGATCATGTCGTACCAGAAAGGAAACTTCGGTGCGAGGTACCACAATTCGAACCGGGCGGTGGTGGTATTAACGTCTCACGGGCATTAAAAAAATTAGGGGCGGATTCTCTGGCAGTATTTTTTGGTGGGGGATCAACAGGGGAAATGATCGAATCGCTATTACAGAAAGAAAAAGTCACTCATCGAAAGATCCCTATTAATGGTAATACGCGTGAAAACTTAGTTGTGGTTGACAAGTCAACTGGCAACCAATTCAGATTTGGGATGCCTGGACCAACGGTAACTAAAGAAGAGCAAAATAAGGCTCTGGGAATAATCAAAGATCTGATTACCTCAAAAACGAGGTTTCTGGTAATTAGTGGCAGCTTAAGCCCGGGAATGGCTGAAGATTATTTTGCTAGCTTGATAGGCTCACTTAAAAATCCTAACCTGAAGGTCATTTTGGATACATCAGGCACTCCATTATTAAAATCAATTGAGCAAGGTGTATACATGATAAAACCCAATCTAAGGGAGTTAAGCCAGATAGCTGGCCTGGAAACTATTACATGTGAAGATCAGCACAAGATAGCCGGTGACATTATCCAACAAGGCAAAGCTCAAGTAGTGGTGACTTCATTGGGAGCAAGAGGAGCTTTGTTGACCACAAAAGACATATGTCATCATATTGTTCCTCCTACAGTGCACCTCAAAAGTACTGTCGGAGCCGGCGACAGCATGGTAGCAGGAATACTCTATGGATTAAACGTCGGGATGGATATCCTCGATGCCGTTCGTTATGGTGTCGCCTCCGGAACAGCTGCTACCATGAATCCTGGAACAGCCTTGTGCAATAAAGAAGATGTCGAAAACATTTACCACTGGATTACCAGTCCGGTTCATACTACCTGACTTGGTTAGCCTTCATATTAAACCCGCCTTATTCATTAGACTTCTATTGCATAGTCAGATTACTTCAAAATCAGACACTTACCACTGTGTGGACTCGTCACCATTACGGTGACTATGCCTCCTGGTCTAAGTGCTGATTTCTTGCACTTTAACTTTTCATCACAAAACCAATGTTCTGAAGTGACTATTGCCTGGCCGACGACATGCCCATTAAAATCTACGATTCCACTCCCCCTATATCAAGTGTTCTAATTCAGCAAAGCGTTCCTTAACCAGGGCAGTAAGTTCTTGTCGTAGCATTTCACCCCGTATCTTCCTTCTTTTTAATTTCCGTACTCTTCTTGCTAATTCCTTGTCGTTAATTGTATCTCCGAGCCAATACTCAAAATCTTTGTTTTCAATATGGTGTTGAATAGTTTCGACAGGTAACCTGGGTATTACCTCACAAAATTCCCAAAGACTGGCAGCAGCATTTATCCCCTGTGTTGATCCGTTCAAGTGAAAATAAAACCTTTTCGATTCCGGCAAAGGAGCTCTTAAATATTTATGTAGATGCCTCACATGAGGGACAGTTCGTTGAACTTTTCCATATTCAATAATTCCTGAACATTTAGTATCCCTGTTCTTCATATCATCTACGCAGATAAATGCCTGGCCACCTACAAGCGATTCGATTTTTTGATAGTCAACAAGGTTGAGATGACCATTCATTAAGTCCTTCAGTAATTCAACTTCATCGGGGTCTTTCATTTTTGTAATCATCCAATGATCCATTTTTCTTAGCACAACAGGAGAAAGCTGGCTGGGTTGATAGGTGATTAATCCCATTCCTCCCTCATCCATATGATCCACAATCAGATCTGTAAGCTCATTTCCATTTCTCGGACAGAAATATTGAGCCTCATCCAGCAATATCCAATGTGGTTCGCCTTTTTGCTTTCTCATGCTATACAAGGCTCGTAGCAGATCGGCAGTATAAGCCATTTTTTGATCAATAGAATATTGCGAAAGATCAATTATAAGACTAAGGTTAGAATACTCGATGAGCGTCACCACATCTCCTACCGGAAGAGGATGGGTATCTGTTCCTCCTAATAATATGGTTTGCGAAAAAGCTCTAATCCCATGGTAGTCCCCTTCGGGGTCAATCAGGCACACCTGGTATTCTAATTTGAGTAATTGCTCCACCATGAATCCCGCCAGCCAGGACTTGCCGCTTCTACTTGAGCCCATGATTCCAAGGTTACTGTTCAGTAACGATATTGGATCCAGGTAAAATGGCTTGGCATCCTTTTTACCAAAAGGTAAGAGCAGTCTCGGTTTGGTCTTATGCTCGGGAATGATATCCTTCATCAGATCGTCTACGAATGACTTAACACCCGACCCACTTGGCTTGGTGAGAATAATGTCTGCGATGTTTTTAATTTCAGGAGTAGCATTGCCAACTGCTACCGAGAGTTCGACTTGTTCAAATAAACTCCTGTCATTCTGGGCGTCGCCAAAAGCGACAACATTATGGGGTGAGCACCCCAACTCATGCAATGCCATTCGTAATCCGGTACCCTTTGTAGCTCCCGGAGGTAAGATCATCACCGCCCCTTTATTGTATTCTACTGTGGCGGCATATTCTGTTTTTGATAAGACGTCTATAACCACCTTATCATGGGGCACCCAGGTTGCAGCGATGGCCATTCCAACCTCAATCGGGATATTGAGAGCCAGTAATTGTTTCTTGACGTCTGGGGCGAGTTCCCCAAATGGGAGAGAGACGGAGTCATTCCGAGGGAAAAAAATAGCCGCTCCATTTTCTGCAACAATGGCTTCGCATATGTCTTCAAAAAAAGTAATATCAGGAATTACCTTGAGCCTTCGGCCAGTTACGAGTATAATAGTGAAACCCTCACTATGAGCGTTCTGCAGAGTAACCTTGACCTCTTCTCCAATTTCATCTGTTTCAGTAAGGGTACCATCAAGATCAAAAGCGAGTATTTTAAGGTACATTCATTTTAATGTTAGGGATTAACGAGAAACTCAATTTCTCGCAACAAACTTCTTGACTTTGTGGCACTAATGGAATGATTTCGGTCAGCCTGTGGAATGATCTTCAACTTCTCATGCTTCCACCATATTCAATTCAGAAGTCCATTAAAAAAGGCGTGAATTTCTTCACTCCCGTCACCACCCTAACCAACTATCTAGAAGGAAAATCCTATTTCAAATTCCCATTGGCGCATTTTCAGTTCGATCTCTTGCTGATCTGGTGCTTCGAAAGGGTTTGGTCCTTTCACGCTTTGAGAGAAGCCATGCATAGCAGTAAAACTGATTTCGTATTTGTCAGATAGTTCTTTGGAGAAACCTAATGTTGCGTGCTTGTCAATCACTCCTGGAGCCAGTATATTAAACATTACCTCGCTTCCTGCAATCGGTTGTTGTCCTATCGAAAATCCACCTCTTAAAACCCAGGATTCAAATCCACTAAACTCAGTACCCAATTTGACCACAGTGATATCATTCCATCCGAATCCAGACCCTTCGTTTTCACCTAGTGCCACCTGATTGGGATTCGGAGTAAATCCACCTGAACCATCAGGAAATGCCGGTGGCAGTTCAGCAGGATTTAATGGATTACCTACTGAATTTACATTGCTATAAAAGACTTGTTGTACATCAGCTGCAAACAGCCAATCCTGAAGTTGATAGGCTAAACCAGCTATCCATCTACTGGGAATGTCGAAGTCACCTCCCTCAGCGAATAGGCCCGCATAATCCTCGAACTCACTCATGCGGATTTTACTCTGATAAGAAGCTCCAGCAGTCAACCCCGGAGCTATTTTTCCCAAATAACCTACTCCGAAGCCAAAGCCGGTGGAATTATCATGACCGTTATCACTGAGTCTATTTGGATCCGAGGACATGCCCATATTGCCAAATTGCTCTAGCCCTGTGGCTTTAAACCGTTGGTAAGCAAAAATACCCGAAACACCGAGGCTGTGGTTCTCACCAAATTTACGTGAATAGGTAGCATTTAAAAAAAGTTGACTAAGGTCCACTCCGGTCGGATTCGAACCGCCAAATACTGGCTGCGGATATTCCGTGTTCATACCCCCATGGCCATAAATTGCCAGTCCCAGCGCTTGATCAGCTTGAAAAGCCCAGTTTACACCTATTGACGGAATTACAAAGAATTCCTTATCACTTTCAACGCTACCGGGAGCAAGACCAAATGTTCCTGGCAATCCAGATGGGTTGCCTGTGACGGTGAACTCTCTAACGGGTATGAAGGTGGCTACATTAATGTCGACCCGGGTATCCAAAAAAGCAGCTGCAGCTGGATTAGTTGCCACACCTAAAGCATCCCGAAATAGTGCCACACCTGCTCCCGCGGTACCCTTAGCGCGGATACCATGACCATGGCTCAAATACCCATTGGTAGCTGAGGCTTCAGTCATTAAAAGAGCACCTGCCAAAACCAATAGAAATAGTCTCAAGTTATTGATCAGATTTTTCATGACTCAAAAATTTAGTTTATAGTGAATCCCTGTTAGTTAGAATTTAAACCCGGATTTGTCACTAGAGTTTTGTTATGAAGGGTTAAAGCACAAGAAAATCAAGTACTTAGGTCGAGGAGATCTATGAAGGACAGTTTAACAATCTCCAACAACACCCTTCTAAACGAAAATTATTTGAGATCCCTCACCTTCTGCTAAGGCGTACATATCACCAACAGTTATGATATCCTTAACCTCATCAATCAAATCCTCTTTATTGAGATGAAACATATCCGCAGCGAGTTTGCAAGCATAAATTTCTCCACCACTTGCATCAATAATCTCAAGGAATTCACTCACCTCAGGAATATCAAGTTTGTCCATCTCTTTTTTCATCATCGTTGAAGCTAAAGCTTCGAATCCGGGTAATCCACCAATCATTGTAGGCAAATTCCGCATGAAAGCAGGATTCCCTACCGTGGCAGTATGAAGATGATCCGACTTGACTTTGGTGATAGCATCGAGACCAAAGAAGGTAAAAAACATCTTGGCTTCCATACCCTCCATGAGTGCACCATTAGCCATAATTAGCGCCGCATAGACGTCCTCTAAAGTACCTCTGGCGCATATTACCAAAACTTTCTTGACCGGCTTTTTTTCTTGTTGGTCAACTACTGGTTTATTTTCTAAAACAGTTTCCATGATTTTATCTTTATGTGTTACAAAAAAGTTAGTTTAGATAAGGCCCACTTTTAGACGCAGCTTACTGGTTTCGGAATCCCGGCTATTCGGCTAGATTTCTTGAGTGGTCCACCTGGAAATAGTTTGTAGAATTCCTTAATGTCTACTACTCCCGATTTACCGACCTTTCGAATGCTTATAGGAACACCCTCGTTATGCTTTGCTCTCAAATAATTGAGCACTTCAAAATGCCTGTCTGTCAACTGGATATTCTCTTCTTGAGCTATCTGCTGTGCGACATCTTCAGTCCACTGAGTGGTATCAATTAGATACCCCTCTTCGTTGACGTCAACTGTGTTTCCTGCTATTGTTAATTGTGACATGATTTTATGTTTTGTGGTTATTAGATATTTAAAACTCAATATTCATTATTTATACTTCAACCTCTTTACCCGCCATTGACATCTCTGTTGAAACAGGTAAGGTTTTACCTGTCAGGAGCATGTGCCAATAGATCCACTTGAAAAACATCTTACCCATATGATTCAGCCTGGTAACCTTGAGTAAACCCATAGGGCCTACTACAGGGAAAGGGTATTTTCCTGGTAATGGTTCTGTATCGTAGTTGAAATCAATCAGGGTTGCTTTACCAAATCCCGTCTCAATAAAACAATTGGCGTGACCATCAAATTTTGCGGATAGTGGCCTTCCAGCAACATAATCAAGGATATTCTCGGTTAGTATTTCCGCTTCAAAGTGGGCGACTGCACCAGCCTTTGAAGTAGGCACATTAGTCGCATCTCCTATTATAAAAATATTTTCGTAATTCTTGGATTGCAAAGTGTGTTTGTCGGTTGGGATAAAATTTAGATCATCCTCATCACCCATCCCACTATTCTCCACCATATCGTCGCCTTTATTAACCGGTACGGACACCAGCAAATCAAAAGGCACTTCAATTCCCTCATAAGAGATAAGTGTCTTTTTTTCTTCATCAACACTTTCGAGATAAAAGTCAGGAATGACATTTATCTGTTTTTCCTCCAGTAACTCACTTAGCATCGCCGTGGCTTTTGGTTTCGTGAAAGCTCCAGAAAGTGGGGTCACGTAAACAATCTCCACTTTATCCCGCATACCTTTTTCAGTAAAATAAGCATCAGCAAGAAATGCAAATTCAAGCGGGGCAACGGGGCATTTGAAAATTGTTTCGGCCAGATTAATTACTAATCGGCCTCCCTTCCAGTCTTTAAGTTTTTCAGCTAATTTTGTCGCCCCTTCGAAAGTATAAAAATCAAATATGTCTTTATACCAAAGTTTCCCTTTCAGGCCTTCTGTTTCTTCAGGTCTTGGAGTGCTTCCTGTAGCGATTATTAATAAGTCATAGGATAAGGCTTCTCCATTTTTGAGATTTACCGTATTCTTTTCAGGCTCGATTTTCTTGACCTCTTCAAAAATTGCGTTTATGCCTTTTGGAAAGAACTCTCGCTTAGGTTTGACAACTTCCTCCTTTTGGTACATTCCAAAGGGAATAAAAAGGAAACCTGGCTGATAATAATGCAATTCATCTTTATCAACAATGGTTATTTCCCAATCACGCTTGTCAAGTTTCTTATGGAGCTTATTCAGCATCATGGTTCCTGCAGTGCCTGCTCCTATGATCAATAGTTTTTTCATCCTGATAGGATTTTAATGAATAAGTAAGCTAAATAAGTGACCCAGGATTGAATTAATTATGACCATCATCAGTCACCGGGGTGAGTGTTGTCAGTTGGCATTGGAATCACATCCTTTAACTGTCCCTTCTTAATTCCCATCTCTGGATTGAGCAATCTCATAAATCTGGATGACTGATTTCATATAGCCGTGGTAAGTGATGTAGTAGCTTTATCTAATTACTATTAAAATACCACGACGATGAAAAACAAAATTCAAGATTTACTGTATTACGGAGCAGGATTAGCAATTATTGCCAAAGAGAAAATAGAGCATCTACTGGATGATATTATTGAAAGTGACCCGGAGATCAGGAAGGTAGGAGAGGAAGGTGTCAAAGGAATAATCACCAGGTCTGATGAGGCCAAAAAATCGTTTGAGAAATGGTTAGATGAAGTAACTTCAGAAATTTCTGAAAAAAGCGGTGCAACAAAGGAAGTCGTTTCAGATTTTATTGCAGAGACATTAGCTAAACCCATCCACAAGAAGCACGATTTGGAGGCCAAAATTAAGGAAACCTCTCTCCATATTTCTGAAAAGGCCTCAATCACTTATGAGGAAGCCAAAGAACGGGTTGAAGGATTGGTGGCCGATTTGCATGACTTCAAATCTGAAGTCACAAACAAATTGGAAAACAGTGCCCTCGATCTGGAAAAAAAGGCAAAAAACATTAAAGATTCAGGCGAAAACTTCTGGGACGAATTCAAAACCCGATGCGAATCTGGAGAAACAGAAGTTAAGTCAAGTTTGAGCAGACTGGGATCCAAACTGAGGAAACGGCTACATATCGCCGATGCTTCAGAAAAAGAAAGCATGGAGAATCATTACTAGCAAACCAACAATAAGAAATGAAGGGGCAGTTAACCAAAACAACGGTAGACCAAAATAATGATTCGCTAATGCGTGTTGGTTGCTGCTCCATCATAGTATCCACTAAATTATTATGAAAGAAAGTCTAAGGACCTATTTGTTTTTTACCGGAAAAGGAGGTGTTGGAAAAACATCACTGGCCTGTGCTACCGCCGTTCAAATGGCTGATGCCGGTAAAGTGGTGTTGTTGGTAAGCACCGATCCGGCATCCAATTTAAAAGATGTATTGGAAAGCACTGTGGATGAAAAAGTTAAGCCTATAAAAGGAATCAATAATCTCTTTGCCATTAACATAGATCCTGAAAATGCAGCTGAAGAATATCGCAATCGCGTCACACAACCATTGGAAGGTATTGCATCCAAAGAAGAGATAAAAAAAATCAGAGAAGACCTGTCTGGTGCCTGCACTACTGAAATAGCCTCTTTTGATGAATTTTCTCGTTTTGTGTCCAGTGAAACTGATGTAGAAAAATATGATACGATCATCTTTGACACTGCACCCACAGGACATACGTTAAGGTTGCTTGAATTACCCGCAGCCTGGTCTGGATTTACAGAGGAAAATCCGGATGGAGCCTCCTGCCTTGGTCCTACATCCGCCCTCAAAAGCGGTAAGGAAAGATACCATAGGGTCGTAGCACGGTTGAGGGACACATCCTGTACAACATGCTACATTGTAGCAAGAGCAGATAAAGCATCCCTTAAAGAAGCTTCCCGAACCAGTGAGGAGTTAAAAGACTTGGGAATGAACAATCAACGATTATACATCAATGGTGTTTTTGAGGCCATTGATCCTAATGATATGCTAGCCCAAAAAATAGAAAATTTAGCAAATGAGCAGCTCAGCGCAATTCCACCTAATTTGAAACAATTAGATACCAGGCAATTTCCCATGCTCCCTTATAATGTTCTGGGTATTGAGAAACTCCGCTCACTTTTCAATCTTGAATTTCAGAAAAAATTTACTCAGAAAACCATAATTAAGCGAGAAAACACCCAACAACTATTGGCAGGTATCGACCAATTGGCAGAAGACCTATGCTCCGAACAACAGCATGGTCTCATTATGACCATGGGTAAAGGAGGAGTTGGTAAAACCCTGGCTGCATCTGCCATAGCGGTATTGCTTGCTAAAAAGGGATTTGAAGTGCTTTTAACTACCACAGATCCTGCTGCACATATTCATGACTTTATCAACCAGCTGGGTGAACTTCCCGCTACGTTGACTATTGAGCGAATTGATCCGAAAATAGAAACGGCACGCTATACTGAAAAGATATTGGAACAAAGAGGAAAGGGAATGGACGATGCAGGCAAGAAACTAATGCTGGAAGATCTAAAATCACCATGTACCGAAGAGGTTGCTGTCTTCCATGCTTTCTCAAAAGCCATAAATATGGCCAAAAGAAAATTTGTAGTGATAGATACAGCTCCAACGGGACATACCCTGCTTCTATTAGACGCCACCGGAAGTTACCATCATGACATTATGCGAAACAATGCGAATGCAGACCGACTAAGAACACCCTACATGGCTTTGCAAGACCCTGAATTATCGAAAATAATTCTCGTTTCCCTGCCCGAAACCACACCTATGCGAGAAGCAGCCTCTTTGCAGGAAGATTTGACACGGGCAGGTATAAAACCATATGCATGGTTAATCAACCAGAGTCTTTCCATGCTATCAGGAATCTCAGACCCATTACTGAAAAGTCGTGCGAATGCAGAAACAGAAATCATTCAAACCATTAAAACAGAATATGCAGAAAGGACTTTTGGGATCCCATTTATTGCGGAACAACAATTACTCTCCTCGTTATTCAGTGCGCATTTGAAAATGCCCTATTCATCAATCAAAGTCAATTGACAGAGGTAATGACTTCATTAGATGAAAGGAGCCTGGTTCATATGGATCATTCTGCATTTTTGAATACCAACTTCTGCAAATCTGAACTTGCCGGACTCTCAAATATTTCAAGATCAAAATGCCTTGCTGTTGCCATGATATGATCAAAAATATCTGATTGTATTCCCTCATATTCTATCCAGGTTTTAATGCGAGAGAAACAGTAGATCTCCAAAGGGATGCCTGTTTCTGTAGGTTCCAACTGCCTAACCATGTGTGTCATATCAAGATTGATATTTGGATTATTCTTTAGTGTATTTAGAATATATACTCGAAATATGCCAATATTGGTCATCCTGCGACCATTTACGATAGACATCTCCGTATTCGCATTCATTTCAGTATTGAAGGTCAGGATTTCATCCGTTTTTTTTTCGATATGCTCTCTAATCAATTCCATTTTAGCATATCGGGTGAGCATCTCGTCATCACAAAACCTCACAGAGGATATCTTGAAATTTATAGAACGCTTTATCCTCCTCCCCCCGCTATCCTGCATACCTCGCCAGTTTTTAAAGCTGTCACTTACGAAAGAGTATGTTGGAACTGTAGATATGGTCATATCCCAATTGCTTACTTTAATTGTTGTGAGGTAAATCCCTACTACATCTCCATCGGCACCATACTTGGGAACTGAAACCCAATCACCAATTCGAACCATGTCATTAATAGTAAGCTGTAAGCTGGCAATAAATCCAAGGAGGGTGTCCTTAAAAATCAAAAGTACAACAGCGGAAACAGCACCAAGTGCCCCGAAAAGTGCCAGTGGGTTACGATCAATCAAAATGGACAGTATGAAAATGACACCTATTGTCCAAACAATGATTTTGGCAAGCTGAGTAAAACTGGCAATGGGCCTATCCTTAAATTTGCTGGATGTGCTATAGTAAACATTAGAAGCTGAAATTGCCGAAATGATGATCCGAATCACAACCAGAGCTATATACGCTGAGGTAAGGGTTTCAATGGTCGGGATCCAGGTTGGATAATCTGAAAAAATCAATGGTAAAACACCCGTAACGTAGATGGCTGGAATAATGAGAGGCAATTTTGCAAAAGCCCCGTCTAAGAGTACATTACTCCATTGGGCAGATGCCCGTCTTTCTACCTTATTAATGAGTTTGTTGATTACAAGTTGGGCTATTTTCCATAGGAGGATTGCAACAAGCCCGGTAGCTAAAATCAGAATAACCATTTTAAGTAGCTGTGCCTGATTCTGATTGATGTCGAAATTGCTCAGTAGCCAATCTTCAAGGAATTTGGCAAAATTTGTTTCTTTTTCAGTCATTACATCTGGTTAGTCAAGGTACATCATCTCAATTGTCCTACACAAACTACAAATGGCGATGGCCATCTTGCCATTTTTTCAAAAAGCAAAGTACTTCGGCCTATTCAACCATTCTTCACAGTCAATCAACACACAATCCAAAAAGTTCATCCTTAAAAACCTGCATTAGCTCTGATGCTACTTTTTGCCCATATACTACTGCATTAACTTCAATATTCAAGTCAAAGCTTAGGCGAGATCCTGACATCAATTGGATCTACATTCCAGATATCAGAGCAATATTCCATTATTGAGCGGTCACTTGAAAACTCTCCAATCCTAGCCACATTTAGAATGGTCTTCCGTGTCCAACTCTCCATATCCAGATATAATTCCCCAACCCTTCTCTGGCAATCAATGTACGATTGATAATCAGCCAAAAGAAAATAGTTGTCGTTTTGAAGCAGGGAATCGACCAGGGGTTTAAACAGGTCGGTGTTTTCATTTGAAAACATTCCTGAGGATATCATGTCCAAACACCTCCTTAGATCCTTGTTGGAATTATAATAGACCATAGGGTCATAATGAGAAGTCTTGATCTTATCAATTTCCTCGCTTGTGTGACCAAAAAGGAAGAAATTATCATAACCTACCTTATCTCTGATCTCAATATTGGCCCCATCAAGGGTACCAATGGTCAAAGCCCCGTTCATAGCAAGCTTCATGTTCCCGGTTCCCGATGCTTCCATACCTGCGGTTGATATTTGTTCAGACAGGTCAGCGGCAGGATAAACCAATTGACCACTCGAAACATTAAAGTTTGGCAAAAAAAGCACATTCATTTTTTGGTTAACATCAGGGTCGTTATTTATTACCTTCCCTATGGAATTAACAAGCTTGATAATAAGCTTGGCCATTTCATATCCGGGAGCTGCCTTTCCTCCGAAAATGAACGTTCGTGGTACAGTCTTAAGTTCTGGGTTATCCTTCAGCCTGTTATAGAGGGTAATAATGTGGAGAACATTCAGGTGCTGCCGCTTATATTCATGAAAACGCTTTACCTGAACATCAAACAGTGAATTTACATCCACTCTATTATCGCACTTCTTGAATATGTATTGAGCCAGGTTTGCTTTCGCCTTACTCTTTGCCGTCTGCCAGGAAGCAATAAAATCCGAATCTTCTGAAAATTGTTCTAACTGCTTCAATTCTCCCAGGTTTTTAATCCATTTATCACCAATATATTTGGAAATAAGATCCGCTATTGGCCTATTGCTTAGTAACAGCCACCTTCTGGGAGTAACGCCATTGGTTTTATTATTTAACTTTTCCGGCCATATTTCATTAAAATCTGAGAACGCATTTTTTCTAAGCAGATCAGAATGAAGCTTAGAAACACCGTTGATCGAATGACTACCGACGCAAGCCAGATTTGCCATCTTTACATATCTTTCACCACTTTCATCAATAATTGACAACCTTCTTATTTGTTCATTGTGTTTAGGGTGCTTTAGCTTGACATCATCTAAAAATCGCCTATTGATTTCCAGGATTATTTCGAGATGACGGGGGAGTACGGCTCTCATCAAGTTTAACGGCCATTTTTCCATGGCCTCAGGCATCAATGTATGATTGGTATATCCGAAGGATTTCTGAGTAATAATCCAAGCTTCATCCCATTCTATCTGGTATTGATCAATCAATAGCCTCATTAATTCCGGAATGGCAATAGATGGGTGAGTATCATTTAATTGCAGAGAAAACTTCTCATGCAGAGTGTTTATCTCATTACCTCTCGCGAGATGAGTTTTCATTACATCTTGAATTGAACAAGAGACAAAAAAATACTGTTGCTTTAACCTCAACTCTTTGCCTACGGCTTGAAGATCATTGGGGTAAAGAATTTTAGAAATATTCTCGGAGGAAATTTTACTACGAACCGCCCCGTAGAAATCACCGCTATTATAAGTTTGATAATCAAAATCCTCACAGGCTTCCGCTTTCCATAATCTTAGGGTGGCAGTTGTGTTTGTAGCGTAACCAAGAATTGGAGTATCATAGGGGACACCTTTAATTACATCGGTAGGAATCCAATTCACAATATATCTGCCCTGGGTATCAGTACTATGTTCAGTATATCCTCCAAACATTACATTTTGAGCATCCTCAATTCGGACTACCTCCCAAGGGTTACCATTGCGAAGCCACTTGTCTGTTTTTTCAATTTGCCAGCCATCAGCGATCGCCTGGTCAAACATTCCGAATTCATATCTGATCCCATAACCAATTGCTGGAAAGTCGAGAGTCGCCAGCGAATCAAGATAACAGGCAGCAAGTCTACCTAAACCTCCGTTTCCGAGCCCTGGTTCCTCTTCCTGCTCCAGGAGATCTGATAAGCTCATATCCATATCCAGTAAAATCTTTTCAAATTTGTCATAGAGGCCAAGGTTGGTCAGATTATTACCTAAATGAGGACCCAATAAGAATTCCGCTGAAAGATAACCGACCGTTCTTGGATTCTTTTCGTGATAAACTCTTTGGGTATCTAGCCATGAACGCAACAATCTATCTCGAACTGTAAACGCCAAAGCCAAATAGTTGTCATTCAAAGTGGCTATTTCAGGGTACTTACCAATGACATAAAACAAGTTATCAAGGAATGCTCTTCTCAACGTCTCAATGTCTGTTCCCGTTCGATCATCTTCGATCTTGATTAATGAGTTACTCATTCCAATTTGCATTTTGTTAATAATGCAGAATATACAGGAGGATTGGATGGTAAATTATGACTTTGATTAGGCCTGTTATAGATTTGTCTAATTTGTTTTCTCATTGTCATTCTGGTCTTGTTCACTTTTGCTCATTACAGATGACCAATGGGGACTCACATCAGAGTTAGCCTGATGTCAAAGGCGAGCGAAATCGCTTTCTTTGCATTTTGATGATATCGTTGTGGCTATAGTATACGGGCTGAAGTGGCACATGATAGTAATCCTGCACCGCATATAGCTAACCTAAATTTATGTTATACTTAAAAGATTTGCATGGAAATTTCCATTAATATGAAATTATTGAGTTATGGATAACTTGTTCATTTGGTTAGGAATAGTCTTTTGTTTAACACAATCAGCTATGTTTTCAGGTCTCAATTTGGCCTTTTTTAGTTTAACCAGGCTAAGGCTTGAAATTGAAGCCGAGGCTGCACTATCGCATGGAGCTTCAAGGGTGTTATCTATGCGGGAGGATTCACACTTTTTGCTCACCACCATCTTATGGGGCAACGTTGGGATAAATGTTCTCTTGACCTTACTCTCGGAGTCTGTGATGGTTGGAATTGTATCCTTTGCTTTTTCAACAGCGCTTATTACTCTTTTCGGGGAAATTATTCCACAAGCTTATTTCTCAAGAAATGCCCTGAGAATGGCCGCCCTTTTAACTCCCCTTTTGAAGTTTTATCAGTTTGTCTTGTATCCTGTTGCAAAGCCTAGCGCTTTGCTTTTGGATTCCTGGTTGGGAAAAGAATCGGTTCAATTCTTCTCGGAAGAAAACATTAAATTATTCATAAGAAAACACATGGAAGGGACGGGTAATGAAATTGATCCTATTGAGGGAACTGGTGCCATTAATTTCTTTTCACTAGATGATCGCAAAGTGGCACAGGAGGGAGAAACGATCAATCCAGACAGTTTAATCACACTAAAAACCATCAACGAAAGATTAATCTTCCCAGAGTTTACAAGAACTCTGGGGGACGATTTCGTTGAACGAGTTAATAAATCCGGTGAAAAATGGGTTGTTTTTGTAAATGAGAATAACGAACCCTTACTGGTGCTGGATGCCAATAAGTTTATCCGATCTGAAATTTTTGGAAATAGCAATGAAGGGATTGAAATGCATTGCCATTTACCTATAGTGATCAAAGATGAGAATGCGAACCTGGGAACGCTTATTAAAAAACTAAGAATTGGCTACGATGTCCACTCAGATAGCCCACTAGATCTGGACGTCATTCTATATTGGACCAGGGATAATAAACGCATTATCACCGGTGCCGATATATTGGGCAGGTTACTAAAAGGGATTTGAAGATAGCTCGCTCATAACAACTAAGGATTTACTGACAGAATTCCCTCGAATAATCAAGATTGGCAAACGTACCATTCAATTCAAACTTACCACACCCAAGATGCTTTCCTTTAAGGGGAAAATCAGTTAGCTGGTGATGCAAGCTCTTAAAAGTATAGGCAATGGAAAGGTTGCTGCCAGTGAAGAGCAAAAAATCATCGAGCTCCTTAAACAGGAAGACAGGAGTCATCTCAAACATGACATCGCCATGGCTCCGCAATGGATAGGTGAGATCATGGCAAAAGCTTTATAGTATGGGTTACCTGGATTTTTACAAGTTAAGGGATAGTGAGAAGAAAGATATATTCAACAGTGTAGAATACTCGACAGGACTTCCTCCCTTTGCTGTGGAAAAAGATTGGTGGGTAGTGCGTACTTTGGAAGTCATCTTCCAAACTGAGATCGCTCCACACCTGGTATTCAAAGGAGGTACTTCTCTTACCAAAGCCTGGGGTTTAATAGACAGATTCTCAGAAGATCTTGACTTGGCATTGGATAAATCCTTCCTGGGATTTTCCGATGAACTAACTCGTAAAAAAGAAGTGAACAAAGTTGATTTATGAGGCAGAAAAGTAGTTTCAAATAACATTATATATTTTAAGATTAGTGATCCCAAGAGTTCTTGACCAATCTTAAGCACTACTCTTTTCAACTCACAAAAAGCGGACTTGACAAGTTATGGGGCGCAAGGCTCCAAGGGTTGGGTAGAAGACTTTGAGGGAGAAAAGTGATCTTCATTGATGTTGTGCTAATTAACTCGTCGATAATCCAAACCATTCAAAAATTCCCACGTTGTTCCACCATCTTTTGATATTTCCCAATCCCAACGGAAGCCCTCTTTCGAGATCTTGGAAAAAACCTGCCGTGCGGCAACCTCCTGGTTTACTGCCGACTCAAAATAAATCGAGGTTTGGTATAAAATCATTTTGCCATCCTCAAAACCTCCTTTATAGTGTAGGTGATAACGCCAGGTGTCCACCCAGGACTGTTTCCAAATACCTCTATTATCATAGCTCAAAAATGCTTTTGATTGATTTCCGTTTGGCCACCCGTCGATCTGTTCGATGACAAGGTCATTCAAAATCCTTGAATATGTGGTTAGTCCATGATTTATGGAGTCCGATTTTTCCCATGTCCCAAGTATAAAATCGAAGCGATTCTCGGGTTTTAACTCTGACAAATTAAATACCTGCGCATAGGAAGTAAATGTCAATAATAAACAGACCAAGACAATGCGAGTAGTACAACTAAGTGTTTTATTTATCTTCATCTTTTTGTTTCAAAATTTCATCCACATCCACCAACCAGATGTCCTGATTGCCATAATTTGCACTGAACAGAATTTCTTCTCCAGAGTGAGACCAGGAAATGTCCGTCTCTTCCACTAGATCGTTTGTCAATCGTCTCAGTGAGCCACCGGTCGCTGGCATTACGTAGATATCAAAAGTCTTTTCGTCATTGTGGTTTGAAAGAAATGCGATATACTGTCCATCTGGTGAATAAACCGGCCAGCTTCCATATTCTAATTCGTTTGGAATTTCCTGATATTTCCCATCCTCAAGTGACATGGAATAGATTTTGTTTTTTCCATCAAAATCTCCAAAAAACAGAAACGAAGCTCCGTCTGGAGCCATGCTCGTCGGCTGAACGTTTGCTGAATCTTTCAGAAGAGGCACACTTTGCCCCGTTTCAAGTGATAAGCTCCAAATATCAAAGGTGTAGTTGGTTGAGCTGTCATAAGCATAAATTACTTCATCTAAACTTGCCCAAATTATATTTCTTATTCCTCCCGAATGGGTGATTTTGTGTTGGTCACTTCCATCACTGTTGGCTACCCATAGCTCATTAGTATCCACAGCACCTCCAATCCCATTTATATAGGCGATTTTCTTGCCGTCTGGAGACCATTTTGGCCATATTGTTCGCTGATGCCTTTCCTCTAGCTCCGGTGATATTGTAACTGTTGTGTTTTCCCTCCTATTCAATATTCTTATTTCATTTATTCCAACCTGATATGCCAGAAATTCTCCCGATTTGTCATACTCCGGATGGTACTGATGTTCATCATCTTCAATAAGCTTACTAAGTTTTCTGGAATCAATATTGAGCGTATAAATTTGATCCTTTTCACTGTTAGCTACTACGGCAAGGATATTTGCATTCGGCGACCAATGTAAAGGAGTCCATGTAAGTTCCCCAACTAGTTGATGTAGATGCAAAGGAGATTCTTTACCAGTCTCCATTTCATGAATATGAATATCAGCAGAGCCATACGTTTGAGAGAAAAAGGCGATAAGGGATTCATCTTTGTTCCATACCGGGCCATATTCTTCAATAGGAGATTTGGTGATTTGCACGGCTGACTGATCAGACAATGTAGTGGTCCAGATATCTGTCATTTCCTGATTCCAAGTGGTGTAAAATAGCACCTTATCCTCTTTAGTCGACCACCTTGAATGCCATTCATGGCCATCCCTATCTCCCACCAATTGCCTGACTTCTCTACTTTGGACATTGATGGCATGTAGGTGTTGGTTGCTACTCGCTCTTGAGTTAAAACCAATCCAGCTACCATCATAGGACCAACCAAAATTGTTTTCATTACCTTCCAGGTTTGTCAACTCTGATGACTGCTGACTGGGCAGATCCCAAAGCCAGAGATTTACACCACTATTCTCGGTCGGCTTTTCATAAACAAGCTGAGTTCCATCTGGAGACCAGTTGGCATAAGCTCCCTCAGTGAGTGTTTTCGATTCCCCATTTGCCAGAGAGTAAATAATGATTTTCCTCATTCCCTCAAAATCAGAAGTATAGGAAATATATTGGGAGTCAGGAGACCATCTTGCGAAGATATTTCTACCACTAGTGAATGAGACCTTTACGATTTGCTTTGTGTCAAATGAAAATAAATAAATATGCTCAGGCCCCTCATGATCGGAAGTAAATAGAAGGTGTTGTCCATTAGGTGAAAATACCGGACGTGATTCATTACCGGAGAGGTCCGTAAGTCTTTCAATCGGATTTGATCCCTCAGGTTGAGTTACACTATTGCACGCTGATAGCAAAAGGATTAATGCGGCCACCAAATTGAACCGGTTAATTGAGAACTTAAACATTTTCGTTACTCTCAATTGAAATTTGAGCGGGATAGCTAAATGGATTTTCATAGTTCTACTTGATGTTAGGGCCTTGACTAATTCTTAGATTCAAGTAACTCCTCGATCTTATTCCTGGCATTCTCATTGGATGGATTAAGCTCTAGAGATTTCTTATAGTTCATAATTGACAATTCAGTATCACCAGCCAGCATGTATCCTTCCCCGAGACTGTCATGGGCATTTGCAGATTTAGGGAAGGCATGAATTATCAATTTAAATGTCTCAATAGCCTCTTCATATTTCTTTTCAGTGAGCAAGTCATACCCTCGAGAAGTCAAGATGTTTTCATCTAACATTACCCATGTGGGTTGGAGTTTTCTGGCATTTGCAACCGCATCCGTCGCTTCATTGAATTTTTGAGCTTCAAGCAATTCAAGAATCTGTGACTGGGTACGAGGCGAGGGTTTTCCAGCTTTTTGGTAGGCGGCTGCCAAATTGGTAAAGTTGGCATGCTCATCAGGAAAGGCTACCACTAAATATTCAAAAACATTTATCGCATTTTCAATATCACCAGATTCCAGCAAATCATAACCAGCCAGTTCAAGTTCCCCATAGTATAAATAATCGAATGAGACTGATAGAATTTTTTCAGGACTAGTTGCCTTTTTGATTTCGTTTAAAAAACGATCTTCCAGGTAGGGGTTTTGATAATCGATTATGCCAAGTCCGGGTTTCCACTTATCATATTCCATATACCTGGCTACCTTCTCAGCCACTCTCCTCCCTGCCAGTCTTTGCACAAGGTGAAGAGATCCTTCAATTCCTGATGATACTCCTCCGGAAGTAATGATTTTACCAGAATCAACATACTTGGTATTAATAAGTACTTCTGTCAAAAGTGACTTTTGGCTTAAATAAAATGTAGAGCCCCAATGGGTCGTTGCTCTCTTGTGTTCTAATAGCCCTGCTTTCTCTGCAATAAATGCTCCGGTACAAACGGTCAGCACCACCTCTGCCTCCTTATTGGATTTCTCCACCCATTCCATAATTTTTATATCTTTGAGTGCCTTTCCAGTTTGACCTCCAGGCAGAATAATAATATCAGGTTTAGGACAGTTGTCTACCGAAAAGTTGGGATTAACACTCAAAAAGGTTTGACTGGTAATTGGCGCTTCGGAAGACGCAACCGTATAGACGTTGAAACCAACAAGGTCACTGAACCGTCCGGCAACTGAGAAAACCTCTCCTGGTCCGGCAAAATCGAAGAGTTCAACACCTTCATGAACGAGAATCGCTACATTCAATATTTTTTTCTCAAGGTCTTGGGCACTTGTGAAGTGTGCAATAGGCAATAAAACTATAATCAGGATAAATCTCATATCAGCTAAAATTGTAACTCAATTATAGACTTTAAGAATCTATAAATCAGGTCATTAAAGGGCTGATATGTGCTTTTGGAACTATTCGAACAACAAAAGACTACTACTTGATCCTCATAATAGTTAAGATTATCTGTCAGGTTAGGACATGTACCAACTAACTGATTGTTTGTCGCCATTTGCCCATGCTGATCTAACCTCTCCTTTATTGTTGAGAATTGCAATATGCTTTGCGTAAAGTACTAAAATTGTTTCTATGTGGTTTTTTGGACGCAGAACTCTTCGGTATTTAAAACTTAATATTTGAAATCATTTTTTATAGACCGAATAAAAAGTCTGAGCACTTGTTTTATTAAACCATCAGTTTTTTGAAAATTTCTATTCTAATCGCATAAGTAGCTCAATCTAATAATTTGTCTGAACGGTTCTAAACGTCCATATCCAACCCAGAATTAGTCAACTGCTCAATTACGATTAACTAACATTATCTCGTAAAATGCACCTTTAAACAATATCAAAATGGGAAGACACATAATAAAGTCTGTCTTTATTCTATTTTTAGTCTTCGGATACTCCCAGGTATTGTCTGGACAGGCATACATTAACAATGTGAGACCTGACTGGTCTCCTGATGGGGATAGAATTCTTTTCTCTTCAAATAGAACTGGTAATTACGAGATATTTGTAATGAATTCAAATGGTGAAAATTTAACTCAACTTACGAATAATGGAGCTAAAAATCTAAGTCCAGTTTGGTCAACAAATGGTGAATACATTGCATTTTCTTCCGATATGAAAGGGGCTAATGATATTTACGCAATGAAATCTGACGGATCGGAAGTAAGGCAGCTCACAAAAATTGGATCCGCACTAAACCCTTCTTGGTCTCCCGACAATGGGCAGTTGGTTTTTATGAGTGGCATTGAGGTGGGTGACTATACTCTCAATATTGTTAGTGTGGAGTCTTTAGAGGTAAAGCAGCTAATTAAAGTGGATGATGGGACGACACCATCTTGGTCTTCTAATGGAGGCTCCATTCTATTTGATGACTATGACACTGCGAGGCAAAATCCAGATGTTAGAAGGAAAGAATGGGGTCTGTTTTTTATTGATTCTGACGGTCGAAACAAAAGAACTTTCTCCAAAAACGTAAGGGAAATCTATGGGAAATGGTCTCCTGACGGAAATCAAATAGCTTTTTCAAGTATGCGTGATGGTAATTATGAAGTCTACATCAGCAATAAAAACGGGGACAAACTCCGCCGAATGACTCATTCTTCTGGAAGAGATTATTGGATGACCTGGTCTCCTGATATGACTCAATTTGCTTTTTCATCCAATCGAAATGGCAATTTTGATATTTACGCTATGGGTGAGGATGGCTCGAATTTAAAACGACTTACGAGACAACCCGAAGGAGAATTAATAACGAGGATAAAAGAAGAAGGACTACAAGAAACCTCCAATTTTTATAAGAAAACAGTAGCACAAAGTCCGGATACTGTGCTTTTTGATTCTAGAAATATTTACGATTTCGCATATGCTTTAATAAGTGATGGAGAGTTCCACTCTGCTAAATCATTGTTCAATTTTTTGGCCGAAATTTCGGATGATTTAAGTGGTTCTGCCAGAGGATTTGCTGATTTATTTTATGCCAAAGGTGACAAAGAAAAAGCAATTGAACAGTATAAAAAATATCTTCAGCTAAAACCACAGGC
>JAJCYL010000174.1 GCA_029262955.1 Cytophagales bacterium
TATTTTTGATAATCATCATTATTGACTAAAACGACTCCCTCTTTGAAGTGGGTTAAGGGGATGTTTTATCCCTGACTAATTATTCTTATTTACATCACTGTGTCCTTATCCAACAGTCCCTTTTCCTTCAAAGTCTTAAAGATTTTGTATGGAGTAATTGGAATATCTAGATGGGTAATTCCATAAGGTTTTAGCGCATCACAAATAGCATTGGCAATTGCCGGTGGTGCTCCAACCGTTGGTGATTCTCCAACTCCCTTTGCTCCAATAGGATGATGGGGACTAGGCGTAATGGTATGGCCAGTTTCCCAGCTGGGGGACTCAACCGCAGTTGGAACCAGGTAATCCATAAAGGTACCGTTGAGGATGTTTCCATCATCATCGTAGAGCAACTCCTCATACATCGCAGGTGCAATGCCTTGTGTTAAACCACCATGAACCTGGCCTTGAACAATCATTGGATTAATGATATTGCCGCAATCATCTATCGCAACGAACCGCCGTACTTTAATTTCAAATGTATCCGGATCAATATCCACCACACTGATATATGCACCTGAAGGGAACGTCAAATTAGGCGGATCATAGTAATGAGTCGCTTCAAATCCAGCTTCCATTCCCGGCGGATGGTTTGTATAGGCAGCAAAAACTAATTCTTGTATTGTCTTTGATTTCTCGGGGGCTCCTTTCACAGAAAATTTACCTGGTTCCCATTCCAGATCATCTTCACTCACTTCTAATAAGTAAGCTGCTATCTTTTTGGCTTTATCTCTCAATTTCCTCGCTGCCATAGCTGCGGCTGCACCCGCTGTTGGAGTACTTCTACTGGCGTATGTTCCGAGACCATAAGGAGCGGTATCCGTATCGCCTTCTTCTACCTGAATATGTTCAGCTGGGATGCCCAATTCTTCCGCTACAATTTGAGCGTAAGTGGTCTCATGACCCTGCCCTTGAGACTTGGTTCCAAACCTTGCAATGGCCTTGCCGGTAGGGTGGACTCTGATTTCGGCACTGTCAAACATTTTGATGCCCAAAATGTCGAAATCTTTAGACGGCCCCGCTCCAACAATTTCGGTAAAGGTTGAGATACCAATTCCCATTAACTGACCTTTCTTGCGTTTTTCGACTTGCTCTTTCCTCAGGCCATCATAGTCAATGGCTTTCATCGCCATCTCAAGGCCGGCCTTATAGTCACCTGAGTCGTATTCCCATCCGGTTGGAGATTTCCAGGGGAATTGATCTTTTTGGATGAAATTTTCAAACCTGAGTTGAGCTGGGTCCTTGCCAATTTTTAAAGCAAGGGTATCCACCACGGTTTCAATTGCATGAACGGCTTCTGTTACCCTGAATGAGCAGCGATAGGCTACACCTCCCGGGGGTTTGTTGGTATAGACTGCATCTGCTTCCATAAACGCCGTACCGTAATCATAAGAGCCCGTCCCAATGGAGAACATACCAGTTGGAAATTTTGATGGATTAGCTGAGGCATCTGTATAACCGTGATCAGCCAGAACTTTAAACCTTGTGGCCTGGATCTTACCTTCTTTAGTGGAAGCAATTTCGCATTTAATGTGATAATCTCTTGCAAAGGAATCAGCCTGCAAGTTTTCACTTCTATCCTCAACCCATTTGATAGGTACACCGGTTAAGAATGAAACGGCAATGGCAATTACATAACCAGGATAAACGGGTACTTTACCGCCAAATCCACCACCTATATCTGGTGATATAACGCGAATCTTCTCTTCAGTCAGACCGACATGTCCTGCAACCAATGCAATCACTGTACGAATTGCATGTGGAGCCTGAGTGGTCATATACATCGTCAGGTGATTGTTCACTTTTTTGTAATCGGCCACACATCCGCAGGTTTCAATTGATGCCACATGAATACGCGGTATATGCATGGTTTCCTCAACCGTTACTTCTGCGTCTTTAAACACTTTCTCTGTCTTCTCTTTATCACCAACTTCCCAATGCCAAATGTGGTTATCTTTTTTGCCTTCTTTGTCCGTTCTCAAAACAGGCGCATCGGCATCCATTGCTTTGTGAGGATCCATCAGAGGCTTCATAGGTTCGTATTCTACTTTAACTGCATCTCTGCCATCCCTGGCAATGTACCGGTCAGTAGCAATTACAGCTGCGACTTCCTGTGACTGGTACATTACTGTATCTGTTGGTAATACCATCTGGGTGTCTGACATTAAAGTAGGCATCCAGTGTAAATTATACTGCTCTAAATCTTTTCCTGTGACCACGGCAACTACACCAGGAATTTCCAGTGCTTTCGACGCGTCAATACTCTTAATTTTAGCATAAGCGTAAGGGCTTCTTACGATGTCCATGTGGAGCATGCCTTCCAGCTTAATGTCATCCACATAGTTTCCTTTCCCCTGTATAAATCGATCGTCTTCTTTTCTTTTGATGGAATGTCCCATTCCGCCAATTTCCTTTGATGTTTTACATTTCTGTATCATAATATTCTAACGGTTTGGGTTATACAAATTCTGGTTCTGTTGACGGCAATTCTGCCCCCCTCATTTTGGCGCTGGCATATTTGATTGCTTTTACAATGTTATTATAACCAGTGCATCTACAGAGATTTCCGGAAATTCCCCATCTGATCTCTTCCTCTGATGGATCGGGATTCTTCTCAAGCAATTCCACAACCCTCATCATCATACCAGGCGTACAGAATCCACAATGTAGCGCATGATTCAATTTGAAGGCCTCCTGGATAGGATGCAAACCATCTACAGTAAGCAGACCTTCTACTGTAGTAATTGCCTTACCATTGACCTGGACGGCCAAGAGCGTACAGGATTTGGCAGATTTTCCATCTATTAATAGGGTACAGGCTCCGCAACTCGAAGTATCGCATCCAATATGTGTACCGGTTGAAGAAAGTTTCTCCCTAATAAGATGAACTAGCAAGGTCCTGGGTTCGACCTCGGCGGTCATCTCGGTTCCGTTTAATGTTATTTTTATTTCCATGATAAATTGAAGTCTTAGTTAGCTCTTTCGAGTGCTTTGGTGATCATTCTTTTAGTCAGTGCCTTAACAACCCTTCTTTTATAGTCTTCTGAACCCCGAAGGTCTTCGGAGGGACTGCAATCCTCGGAGGCGTATTGAGCCGCGATGTTGATGGCCTCATCATCAATCTTTGTTCCAATTAAGGCTTGTTCAGATCTCACAGCCTTAAGTGGTGTTGGATTGACATTGGTTAGGCCAATTCCAGCTGATGTACAAGTACCATTGTCGTCCAGCGTAATATTGACCGCAACGCCAGCAGTGGCGTAATCACCTACTTTTCTCTCGTTCTTATGATAAGAATTACCGTTCTTTCCGGTTGGCAGGGGAACTCTGATGGCAGTAAGAATTTCACCCTCCTGAACTGCTGTCATATAGAAACCCATAAAAAATTCGTTGATAGATACCCATCTAGCCCCATCCTGACCAGTGATTTCGACCTCTGCATCTAGCGCAATCATCACAGCGGGGTGGTCATTGGCGGCATCTCCATGGGCAAGGTTTCCACCAATGGTTCCCCAGTTTCTCACCTGGGGGTCAGCAATTAATTTAGCTGCATCCAGAAAAATGGGAAATTTGGCGGCAGCGATATCAGATTCCTCTAATTCTACTTCCCTGGTCATGGCACCTATAGTTAGGTACCCGCCTTCTTCTTTTACATAAGACAATCCGGGGATATTGTTGATATCTATAAGGTGACCGGGTTCGGCAAACCTAAGTTTCATCATGGGGATGAGGCTATGCCCTCCGGCGAGGATTTTAGCTTCATCACCCAATGCGTTCAGCATTTTCAATGCCTCATCTAATGTAGAAGGAGCACTATATTCAAATGACGATGGGATCATAATGTGTTTAGCTTAGTGATTAATGAGTTTATAATATTTTATGTGAGGGGATACCATTGCGATTGAAATTCAATCTCAGGGTTTCCTTTAATTTTCCAATTAGAGAATAAAGGCTTCCATTTAACAGGATGCTAAAGAAGAGTAAAATTGTTCCAACTATATAATATTCAGAATTGATCATTGATTGGTGAGTTCCCACAATTAGTAAGAAACCAATAAATGAAAAAGTGAGGGCATAGATTGATCTGTTGCCTCTGTAGTTGAGTGCTATCATTAGGATTATTACCAATGATAACATGAGAGGAATATATGACGCCCAATTATTTTCAGTAGGATAGAGGGAAGACGTACCACACATTGTAATAGCGCTTGAATAGGCCAATATACAAAACGGGCATTTTGGTATAATAATGATTAGAACCGCACTTAACCAGGAAGTTCCGTTTTTAACTGGACTTCTATTCCTACATGGTTTGCACAATGATTTCATAAGCGCTTAACTTGTACAAATGCAAACAACTATGTGTATATACATTTTGTTGATAATTTAAGCAATAATTAGAAAAGGATTGGGTGTTTTCCTGATTAATGCAAATACCGTGACTGAATTTGGTAGTTCTTATTATAATTAGTAAGGTGGAAGACACTCCTGATCTAACTAAAATTGCACTATGTGTTATCGCGTTTCTTACCTCACTCAAAAAGCACTCAAGTACGCCAGATACTATGGAGAAGACGAAGGGCATGTCAAGGAATTGGAACAGCAACTAGATGCTTTTAAGGGGAAAGTTAAGTCAGTGTATCAAGCATTGGCTCAGGATACTATTGCACCAGAGCTACCGGTTGTAACCAATGAATCGCCACATGAATTCAATCTACTCAAGTGGGGAATTGTCCCCAATTGGGCCAGAGAATACGATGATAATTTGAGAAGACGCTTTGTGGTTTCACAAAGTGAGGAAATGTTTAACAAGAATATTTATAAAGAATCTGCCATTGAGAAGCGCTGCCTGATTATGATTGATGGATATTTTGATCATCACCATCGATTTGGGAAAACCTTTCCATACTTTGTACATCATAAAGATGGAGACCCGCTGATGTTGGCAGGTTTATGGTCTCGTTGGATAGACCAAAAGAATGAGATGGAATTGGAGACGGTTGCTGTATTGACCACTCGTGGGAATAAGCAAATGCAGGAAATCCACAACAACCCTGAAATGTTAAAAAGAAAGAACAGTGTCAGCTCAAGAATGCCGGTGATTGTTCCAAGAGAAATGTGGGATACCTGGCTGAATCCGAATTCCATTGCTGACCCAATTGACCAGAAAAAATTAGTTGAAGAAGTTTGTGTACCATACCCTGATGATTTAATGGA
>JAJCYL010000175.1 GCA_029262955.1 Cytophagales bacterium
ATTAATGCCTATGGTTTTTTGAGGAAAATATTTGAAATCTTTGAGAAGTACAAAACACCAATAGATATGATCACCACCTCTGAGATAGCGGTCAGTTTGACTATTGATAACTCTAAGAGTCTTAAAAACATCATTGACGAGCTCAAACCTTTTGGAGTTATCGAAATAGATAAAGATCAATCTATCATCTGTATCGTTGGAGATTTTGTGGCTCAGAAAAAAGGAATCGTTAAAGATGTCTTTATGTCTTTGGATGAAATACCTGTCAGAATGATTTCTTACGGAGGCAGTAAGAATAATATTTCTTTACTTATAGACTCAGTTTATAAGACACAAGCCCTGCAAGGATTAAACAAAAGTCTATTTAAGAGGTAAGTTATTGTTGAAGAAGCGTCAACCAGGCTTTCTCAACCTCTTGTTCTGATAGGAAATTCCTGGCTAATTTGTGCAACTCGATGTCTCTTTGATCAGGGTCATCAGCAAAAGCTTCTAATATCGAACTCACTTCCGGTTCTCCTGAAAATTGCTCAATTTCACTTGGTAGAGGTAACTCGGTTATGTTTCCTAACATACCCAAATCGTTTCCTGAAAGTATGTGAGATGTCCTGATATTAGAAGGCATTTTATCAAATCCTAAGGCGTCGCCTCTTGTGGGTTTGGGCACTTCAAAAACCGCCTGACCAGAAGCCCGTGTGTACCAATTGCCCCCTAACCGACCAACGGTATCCAGCTTTTGTGGATCTATTTTGCCGTTCTCAATTAGTTCATCCTTGATGTGGATCATTAATGCTTCACAGATCACCAGCTGACCTGCTCCACCCTGATCTCCCAGGGGAATCACCTGTTTCACACGGCATTCTATCGATGCAGGAGATTCTGCTACGCGGGGCGGTTTAATTAATTCAGATGGCACCTCCGTTAAACCTGATTTTCGGAACTCATTTACTCCGGCATCAAATTCTGAACTTGAAAGAGACATCTGTTGTACGATATCATAGCTCACAATATTTATAACCACCTCTGGTACTGCCAGTACATTTTCCAAAGTGTGTTTTGTGGTATTATCTCTTCCCCGACGTGAAGGTGAAAATATTAGTATTGGTGGATTGGCACTGAAAGCGTTGAAAAATGAGAATGGACTAAGATTGACATTTCCATCCTTATCAACTGTACTGGCAAAAGCGATGGGCCTTGGTGTCACTAGTGACAACAAGTAATTATGTGTCTCCGGGGTCTTTGCTGAATGAAGGTCGACTTTCATAGGGCATCTGGTCAATAGATTTCTATTACAGTGAAGGTAGCACTTTGGTCTCTACCTCACCAAATCCAATCCTTAAGCCATCTTTTTCAGCAAACCCTCTCATAATTACTGAATCCTGATCATTAATAAATTTCCGTTCCGATCCATCTTTCATAGTTATGGACTTCGTGCCCATCCAGCTCAACTCTAACATTGAACCATATGAATCAGGAGAAGAGCCTGAGATTGTACCAGAGGCAAACACATCTCCCACATTAATATTGCACCCATTCACCGTATGATGAGCCAATTGCTGACATGGGTTCCAATACATATGCTGAAAATTGGACCTACTGACGGTGAGAGCATCTGCATTTTCTGGCTTGATGTCAACTTCAAGATTCACATCAAAATGATGATTCCCTTCATATTCCAGATAAGGCAAAACTTTGGGGTCCTGCTGAGGACCGGCTACCCTGAAAGGGTCAAGTGCTTCAATGGTGACAATCCATGGAGAAATTGATGAGGCAAAATTCTTAGCTAAGAAAGGCCCTAATGGCACATATTCCCAGGCTTGTATATCCCTTGCAGACCAGTCATTGAAAACAACAAAGCCAAAAATATGGTCCTCTGCATCCGCAGTCGTGATGTTTTCACCCATTTCCGTCTTACCAGCCGCAATGAAAGCCATCTCCAATTCAAAATCCAATCGTTTGGTTGGTCCAAAAGATGGTGCAGCCTCATCCGGTCCCTTCGTTTGCCCTTTAGGTCTTATAATCGGAACTTTCGTAGGTATGATCGAAGATGCTCGCCCGTGATAGGCTACCGGCAAATGTTTCCAATTTGGCAATAACGCATTTTCAGGGTCCCTAAACATACTCCCCACATTATATGCATGTTGCTCACTTGAATAGAAGTCGGTATAATCCCCAATTCGGACGGGCACCAGCATCTTAGCATCATCCATATGGATCAGTGCCAATTCACGATCTTTTTTATTGTCCCTCAGTTGAGAGTTATCATGCCGTAGCAACTCTGAGAGACGCTCTCTAACGGCATTGGTTATTGGCTTTCCCAGTGATATGAAATCGTTTAAATATCTCTGATTAAAGATTCCAATCGGCAATCCAAGACCATCAAGGTATCCATGCTCATTGAGGTAGACCATGTCAATGATGTACTCTCCAATAGCAACCCCGGCGACAGGTTCCAGGTAATCAGTTTTAAAAACTCCATAAGGAAGGTTTTGAATTGGAAAATCCGAATTCTTTGGAACCTCAACCCATGATTTAAGGGTAGGGTCATTTGCTTTGATCATAAAATCATTCTTGAGTCAGGGTGTAAATTTACAACTCCCATTAAGAATTATAAACCACCAAATTCAGCTACAAGGAAAGCTTCCAAAATGCCATTGGGTATTTCAAACCCGCAGTAAAAGACGCCCACACCAAAAACTTTATTTTTATGATTAATCACGGACAAAGCGAGTGGTAGCAAGCTTACTGAAGCCATGGAATAGAATGCTGCGAAGATTAGCGCAAAAAGAACAATCAAACCAGCGTTGTCAAAGTAATAAATGCCAAACAGCAACAAGAAGCAAATCAATATACTCATCAAGACTGGAAGGTATAGGCCTTTTTGCTCAACCATTCCACTAATAGGTAATGACAGTATTGCCGCAATTCCAAGAATTACGGAGACTACAAATCCACCATGGATGGAAGCATCGATTTTCCCTTCAATCCAGCCGGGGAACATGTTGAATAACACTGTAGTAATTATCCCAAAAGCCATACCCAGGAACAATGCATAACTATAGTCTGATTTCATTTTACTCTTATAGTCTTCTGCTTTTTTAACAGTATCAGTCACCTTGCTGGTATTCTTCTTGAGAAAGAACCCTGAAACACCAACCAGCACACCGCCGGTTACGAAAGTTAATGGTGCTCCCAAGTAATCTATCAGATCTATGACTACTGGCTCTATCGCATAGATTAGGCCGTATACTATGGTGAGAACGGCCATTGCCCTTGGCAATCTGCTTGAAGGAGCGAAAAGTTCCACGGTAGAAATGGCGGGGCTCGTAAATATTGCCATGGAAGCCAACCAAAGGACAATCATAATGGGCAATATCCATTTAAAAGTTTCGCCGGGATCAACTATTAGCGTGAAGGCCACAGCCATAAATAGCATAGCTGCAAAACTGATACCGGCAGTAATAACTGGTAAGCGTTGTCCTGTACTTTGACGAAATTTATCGCCCAATTTCCCGGCAATCAGTGGAGTTATGGTCATTATAATTCCCTGGGAAACAAAGAGAAATAAGGTCAGGTCCGTGAATTCGTACTGTTCAAGTAATTTGGGCTGATAGTTGTAATAAGCAATCCACCCTATCACAACTGACCCATACAGTGCAGCAAGGCTCCACATTTGTTTCCAAAGAACCTCAGATTTAGCTTCTAATTGACTCATAGAGATCAGAATTAACTTTCAATGTAAGCTGATTGGTAATTTTACGCAAACTAGTTGGTTATTTGTAAAATATAACAATCCTTATAGTTCTTTTAACTATTTCAGCAACCATGACGACAAATTCATTAGGTATTCAAACCCTCGTTATGTCGGATAATCATTTAATTTTGCATCCTTTAAAATTGATCCAATGAGTATTTCGACGAAATATGACCCCGTAGAGGTAGAGGACAAATGGTATAAGTATTGGCTGGAAAACAATTTTTTTCATGCTAAGCCAAACCCGGATAAAGAACCCTATTCCATTGTCATCCCTCCTCCCAATGTGACAGGCGTATTGCATATGGGTCATATGTTGAACAATACAATTCAAGATATTCTTATTAGGAAGGCCCGAATGGAAGGCAAGGAGGCTTGTTGGATACCTGGAACTGACCATGCATCAATTGCCACCGAAGCCAAGGTGGTAAGAATGCTTCGGGAAAAAGGAATTAAGAAAAGTGACCTTTCCAGGGAAGATTTCATGAAATATGCATGGGAGTGGAAAGAAAAATATGGTGGAATAATTCTTGAGCAACTAAAGAAGTTAGGTGCCTCTTGTGATTGGGAAAGAACAGCCTTCACAATGGATGACGATTATTATAAGGCAGTAATTCGTGTGTTCGTTGACCTCCATAAAAAAGGCTTCATCTACCGTGGATTGAGAATGATCAACTGGGATTGTGAGGCACAAACTGCGCTATCCAATGAAGAGGTTATCTACAATGAAGATGGTGAGCAATCTGTCCTTTATTCCGTAAAGTATCAACTTAAGGATTCGGATAAATTTGTAGTAATAGCCACCCAAAGACCAGAAACAATTATGGGCGATACCGCCATCGCGGTGAACCCGAAAGATGAGCGACATAATCACCTAATTGGGAAAAAAGCCCTTGTTCCTTTTATTAACAGGGAGATCCCAATTATAGGGGATGACTACGTTGAATTGGATTTTGGTACTGGTTGCTTGAAAGTCACTCCTGCACATGATCAAAACGACTACGAAATTGGGCTACGTCATAACCTTGAAGTAGTAGATACTATTAACCTTGATGGCACATTAAATGAGAAGTGTGAGATTCCCGCTTATGTAGGACAGGACAGGTTCAAGGTGAGAAAATTAGTAATCAAGGATCTCAAAGAAGCCCAATTAATTGTGAATGAAGAACAGTTCACAACCAAAATAGGTCGCTCCGAGCGAACAAATACGGTGGTCGAACCAAAGCTCTCTTTACAGTGGTTCATTAACATGCAAGAGATCTCTACCAAAGCACATTCTGCTGTAATGGACGATGAGATCTTACTTTATCCCTCCAAATTTAAGAACACCTATAACCACTGGATGGAGAATGTCCGTGATTGGTGCATCTCCCGCCAATTGTGGTGGG
>JAJCYL010000176.1 GCA_029262955.1 Cytophagales bacterium
AAAATCATTATAGAGGTTTTCATAAGTCACTGTTAACCATTTTTTGTTGTTATAGGGATGATTTTCAATCAAGCTTAAGTTCAATGACCAAATCGCTGCCAGGTATCCCTCGGGACTATCGATCTTTGCTAAAACATCTGCCCATTGGAGAAAGTATTGATTATATCTGAAATCTGGCACCCCAAAACGAGGATCCTGTGTTTTATTCCAAAATGACAATTGGGACCTGACCACAGCACATGGATGACGGACAAGTACAATGGGCCGGATAGAAAACTTATCTATCAACCATGGGAGAAGTAGATTCCCAAAACAAAATTTAAAAATGAAAATTTCCTTGTTAAGGACTTCCGGAATTTTCGTTTCCATGAACAAACCAATGTTTGGCAGTTCAACCTTAAGCAGTTTTTTAAAGAATAACTCAGCCTCTGGCCAATCTGTTCCCTGCGGAATTGGTTGATAATAAAAGAACTCCATATCTCGAGTCTCCTTGCAACGACCAACTGCTGTGCGAGGCATTTTATTATAGCTGAATGAACTGCCTCTCCAAAGTGGTTCATCAATTTGTGCTGAATTTGGAATTGTTAGTAATAATTCTGCTAACCATGTAGATCCACTTCTTGGTTGTGAGAATAAGAATATGTTATCGTGTATCGAAGAAATTGGCTTTTTAGTTTGTCTTCTTGCCAATGGTTCGAGGTACCGGTGCAAATAATATCTGTCTCTAATTCTATCCCTTAGTTTAATCACTCCAAAACTTATTTATACCCAAAACAACCACTCAAAAGACTCACATTCTATTAATTTTTCTGAACATAAATAGGGTAAAAATGACATCTGAAATCGATGTCATGATAACCATGATTTTTATTCCAATAAATAGATCATCCAAAACACCAGCTAAGATAAACGCAACAGAGATATAGCATAGTCGGGAAAACGATAAGAAGAAACCGATTTTTTGGAGATTAAATATTTGAATAACACTTGAAGTTGAAGAAACTACGGATCCAAAAAAAATAATTATGGCAAAGTGCTCAGAAATCTGACCTGCCATTGTCCAATTCATCCCTAATAAGACTTCAAAGATAAAAGACCCAAACAGGAATAAAGTGATACAAGGGATCAACATGATCAGGATTATTCGTCGCCATATTTTATAGATGATTACTTTCAGTTCACTAAGAGGTTGGTGTCTGAAACTCTGATACAAGGCTTCGGATATCCTGCCAATCAACATACTTTGAGGTAAAAAAAGCAAACCATATGCGACTGAATACTGCCCCACTGTACCCTCATCGAAGTAATAAGCAATTAAAAATAGAGGTATCTGGTTGGTGACATGGCTTATTATAAATGAAGGGAGTGAATACCGAGGAAAACGGTAGTGTTCATTAAGGAGGATCCTGGCTTTTTTAAAGTTGAAAAGTTTAGTAAAATCAGGCTTGTGAGTCAAAAATACAATAATGACAATTACTAAAGATGAAGCGGAAATCGCGGTAATAAGCCCATTAGTTGTCTTAATTATTGTGAATGGGAGCCCTATGGCGATTATCGAGTAAAGAGCCCTGTAACTAATCAGATATTTAAAGAAGGAAATAAGCCCATCAATTCGGAGATACCAGAATCTGTAAACTTGAAGTAGGCTGCTTGCCAGTGCGACTAGCGGGATGAAAATTAAGACATGGTTAAGAGGTGGATAAACATTAAGCCATTGCATCAGAATTGCAATCACTGCAGCTATTAATGTGAATCCAAGTGCTATGAAAAGTGTAGATTTTTTAAGTAGTTCTGCGTGAGAGTCTCTTCGAGGTAGTGGTATGGCTACTTCATATCTCAACGTGATAATGAATGTCAAAAGAATTGCCACACCATTGAATAATGCATACTCACCAAAGACTTCATCTGGATATAGTCTCGTGAGAATAGGGTATGACAGTATAGCAATTGCCTGCACAATTATATTGCCAGACGAGAGGATCAGCACATTTTGTCTAAATTTGGTAGCGAAAAACTGCGAGAAGAATGATCTCCAAATTGTCATTATTGCTTCAAAGATTGATCACTTTGGCCAAATTCACCCATACAATCGTATGATAGTGTAAATATTAACCGTTGAATCCATCATTTCCATTAGTTTCTATTGTTTGCACCTGTTACAATCAAAGAGATTTCGTTACTGAAGCCTTAAGATCTGTTCTTGATCAGACTTATCCCACCATTGAATTGATAGTTATAAATGATTGTAGTTCTGATGAGAGTGCAACTACAATTAGTGATTTTTTGAAACCATACCCGGAGGTGTTGTTTATCAACAACAAAACCCGTCTTGGTTTATGCAAAAATTTCAACCAGGGGTTTCATATCTCCAAAGGAGACTACCTAGTGGATCTATCAGGTGATGATATTTTATCGTCCACAAAAATTGAACGTCAGGTAAATTATTTCGAAAATTTACCTAAAGAATATGGTGTCATCTATTCCAATGCTGAGCTAATTGATATGTCAGGTAAGGTGTTGGGCTTGGCCTATCCAGTTGATTCTTCCAACCGAGCCAATATCCACCCACCCGAAGGTGACGTCTATTTGGACTTGATTAAGCAACACGCTATTGCAACTCAGACCATGTTAATGCGTAGAGCCACACTTGAAGAATTAGGGGGTTACGATGAGCGTTTGGCTTATGAAGATTTTGACTTTTGGATTAGATCTTCCCGTAATTGGAAATATGCCTATCAGAATGAAATTCTAATGAAGATTCGCAAATTGCCGGGTTCATTATCTACTAAGCAATACAATAGAAACGATGAGCAATTAAGATCAACATATGAAGTTTGTAGGAAGATCAAAAGCTTAAACAAAACGAGTCAGGAGAATAGGGCTTTGATTGAGAGATTGAAATATGAAATTAAACATGCAGTACTGGCGGAAAAGAGAGATGAAGCAAAACTTTTTATAGAGCTATTGAACGAATTACAGCCATTGTCCATGAAAGACCGGTTGTTCGAGGAATTGAATAGAAGCGGTATAAAGACTAACTGGCTGCGAACCGCTTTATTAGCAATAAAAAACAGGTATTGAAAAACACAACATCTGGCTTATTACTGGTGAATCTGGCCTCTCTCTTCATTTCCTCGTCGGGAATTTTGGGGAAACTGATTGACTTGCCTCCTGTAGTGACTAGTTTCTTTAGATCGATTTTGGGAGTGTTGTTCCTGTCACTTTTGATCTTAACGATAAAGGGATCTATGAATTTCACATGGCGAAGAGATCAGAAGAGCTTCATCATCAGCGGTATTTTATTGGCATTGCATTGGAGTACTTATTTCTATGCATTGCAAATCTCCAACGTTTCAATTGCCATCATCT
The DNA here is from genome assembly GCA_029262955.1 of Cytophagales bacterium. Classification (GTDB taxonomy): domain Bacteria; phylum Bacteroidota; class Bacteroidia; order Cytophagales; family Cyclobacteriaceae; genus JAJCYL01. The sequence goes on from JAJCYL010000176.1 coordinate 3,370, forward strand.
CGCTCTTCACTTATCCGATTATCACTACTTTGATTGAACCTTTATTTTTTCAAACCAGGGTTGAGAAGATTAATCTTTTAACATCAATGTTGGTTTTAGTGGGCATTGTAATTCTAGTCCCAGAATTCAGTTTAAGAAATGACTATACATTAGGTATAGTAGTGGGACTGCTATCGGCACTTTTATATGCTCTGAGAAACCTTGTTAGTAAAAAGTTGGTGACCACTTATTCTGGGGATCAGACTTTGGTCATTCAACTATTTTTCGCAGCAATACTACTTTCACCTTCCCTGTTTATTTATTCTTATGAAATTGACCTTGAAACAATTGCTCTATTACTTGTGCTAGGTCTAATAACCACAGCATTTGGGCATACCTTATTTTTGATGGCTTTACGGCATTTAACAACCAGTTCGGCAAGTGTATTGGCCAGTCTTCAACCTGTCTATGCCATCCTATTGGCAGTGATTCTGATTGGTGAGCAATTGCAAATGAATGTTATCCTGGGAGGTATTCTCATATTGCTTGCTGTGATTATCCAAAATCTTTGGCCTAAGTTTAAAGCCAAATGAATTGCCAATGAATAATTTAAGAAAGAGTCTACCAGTGTTAATCCTATGCATTATTAACCTTATTAATACAGAGATGACAAACGCACAAAGTGCTGAGCAAGAAATTAGAAGAATACGAAAGATTTCGAATGATGCCAGAAAGGTTAATGATATCGAAAGTATTAACCAGTACTATACTGAAAATTTGATTATTGTAAAAGGTGATGGAGGTGAACTGATTGGTCGTGAAACAGTTTATAATTACATGGTCCAGCTTAAAGCGAAGTCGCCGGATCTATTCTTCGAAAGAATACCTGACAAAATTATTGTTGCCGGTAGCAATGAAAAAGCCTGGGAGGAAGGTACCTGGCGTGGTTCCAACAAGGAAGGGGAATTGCCTGATTATGGGGGGCGTTATTCGATGATGTGGGTAAATACAGGTGATGGCTGGAAGATGAGATCTCAACAATTTGTTAACCTAAAGTAGGCCGTTTTTTGGGTTGCTCTTTCGAGGTCTTGTGTAACTTTGGTGCATGCATAACTCCTGGCAGACAATAAGTTCAAAACGCATTTATGACAACCCTTGGATTCAGGTAGATGAATATGAGGTGATCAACCCACGAGGAGGGAATGGGATATATGGTAAAGTGCATTTTAAGAATAAGGCAATAGGAATTATACCTCTTGATGGACAACAAAACACCTGGCTGGTTGGCCAATTCCGGTATACTTTGGATGAGTATTCATGGGAAATTCCAATGGGAGGAGGTCCACTGAATATGGAAGTACTTGCCTCTGCAAAAAGGGAATTGAAAGAGGAAACCGGACTCTCGGCTAAGAAGTGGTCAGAGATATTAAGAATACATACTTCTAATTCAGTCACCGATGAGGAAGGGTTCATTTTTTTAGCGGAAGACCTTACT
>JAJCYL010000177.1 GCA_029262955.1 Cytophagales bacterium
TGAGGAGGATATCAAAGGCTCCATCACACAGGGTAAACTTGCGGATCTGGTGGTACTGGAGAAAGACCCTACTAAAGTAAACCCTTCAACTATTATTGATATCAAGATTGAGAGGACCATGGCCGGTGGAAAATGGGTCTATGAAAGCTGACCATTAGATAATTCGCTTAATTAAATAGAAATTATTGGATAAGTTATTGGCTGTTAATTTCAGGAAATCAGCATGTTCCAAAAGTTGATCGAATTGATCCTTATTGTCAGTTTCAATCAAGGACAAGCCATCCATAAGGAATGGCTGTGTTCTCAATTTTTGTTCATTTGATGATCGACCAATGATTGCCGCCTTAAACCCCATATAGTGAACTTTGAGCCCACATTGGGCAATTAATTCCTCTACTTCATATAGAAATTTTGAAGGAGAACTTTTGGTCTGATAAGTATGTAGCAAATAGCTGTGGTCACCTTCGTAAGGGGTTGGAGAATTTGAAGATTTAGGCCCACCACCCATTCGTTTGGTGAAGCCAAATGTGAAAAAATCCACGGCTTTAATTCTGAATACACTTTTTAAGATGAACATCTTATTACTGACCATTTTCAAAAAATGATTTGCGCTGGGATAGTTCACAATTAGTAGCATTTGCCGATCATTTTCATCTGGGCCTTTGATTTTCTCTATTACTTCACCCTTAAAGTACACTTTGCCTTCAACCATTTTGACATGAGGGTATGCCAATTGGTTATAAAACTCATACAACCTTGGGCGTTTAAGGTCAAACCAATTGACAGCATAGAGTTCCTCATCTAAATTGACATTGGGGCCAGTCGCCATTATTTTGACGCTGATTTTTTTAGTAAGTTGTATTGTTTTTTGGGTAGTCATTTCAACAAATCCACTCAAATTTAATGGTTAACCTCAACAATAAATGATTAAAACACACTATAGAACATGTAATTTATGTGAAGCCATGTGCGGTCTTGAAATTGAATATGAACATAATCATGTGATAAGTATTAAGGGCGACAAGGAAGATCAGTTTAGCCAGGGTTACATCTGTCCTAAGGCAGTGGCATTACAAGATATTTATGAAGATCCTGATAGGTTAAGAAAACCACTCATGAAGACTGACTCAGGATGGAAGGAAATTAGTTGGGGCGATGCGTTTGATGAAGTGGCCAGTCAATTGAAGAGTATCCAGTCAAAATATGGTAACGATGCTGTAGGAATCTATCAAGGAAATCCTAACGTGCATAATTTGGGGGCAATGTTATTTGGGTCAACTTTTGCCAGGTCCATCAGGACCAAAAACAAATTCTCCGCTACGTCAGCGGATCAATTGCCTCATCATTTCGTCTCTCAATTCATGTTGGGTCACCTTTTGTTACTTCCTGTTCCGGATATTGACCGAACAGACTATTTTCTGGTTTTTGGTGCTAATCCTTTAGTATCTAACGGTAGTATGATGAGTGCTGCCGGGATGCCAAAGCGACTTAAGCAACTAAAGGCAAGAGGTGGAAAGCTGGTCGTAATTGATCCGCGGAAATCTGAAACCGCCCAGATAGCTGACCAACACTTGTTTATCCAGCCCGGTAAAGACGTCTATTTATTAGCGGGTATTGTGAATTTACTCCTTCAGAGAGACCCAGAGCTTCCCGATTACTATAGGAGCTTGGAGCAACTTTCTGCCGTGTTTAGCCGGTTCACTCCGGATTTGGTTCACAACTTAACCGGTATTGATCAAAATGTTATTAAAAAGATTGTAGTCGATTTTTGCAAAGCTGATTCTGCTGTTTGCTACGGCCGCATGGGAGTCTCAACACAGCAGCATGGAACATTATGTCAATATCTTATCTACCTCATAAATATGTTGTCCGGCAACTTTGACAAACCGGGAGGATTTATGGTGCCGACACCGGCGATAGATGTGGTCAAAGCAACAGGTCCCAAGGGAACCATTAAGAAATTCAATCGCTGGAAGAGCAGAGTTAAGGGTTTGCCTGAATTTGGAGGTGAACTGCCGGTTGTAACAATGGCTGAGGAAATCTTGACTTCCGGTGATGGGCAGATTAAAGCAATGATCACAAATGCAGGCAATCCGATTCTGTCGACTCCCAATGGGGTTCAATTGGATAAAGCATTTTCATCTTTGGATTTCATGGTATCCATTGATATTTACTTAAACGAGACAACACGTCATGCAGACATTATTCTTCCACCCGCAACAGGCTTGGAAGTTGAGCATTATGACTTGGTATTTAATAATCTTGCCGTCAGAAATATAGCCAAGTTTTCAGATCGCTTATTTTCTCCGGCAGATGGTTCATTAGAAGACTGGCAGATATTCAAAGAGTTAGCAAGCAGATTCAAAAAACAAAGTTTGAAGGATCGCATCCTTTCCTTCTTCATGAAGCCACAAAAAATGTTGGATTACAGTTTGAAACGAGGTCCTTATAAGGGTCTTACACTAAGTAAATTAAAAAAACTGAAGCACGGAATAGACCTTGGTCCACTGCAACCAAGTTTTCCCGAAAGGTTATTTACCGAAGATAAAAAAATAGACCTGGCCCCGACAATCCTTATCGAAAGTCTGAAACAATTGGAAACAGCCAAGGGAATAAGTAAAGATCTCCTTCTAATTGGGAGAAGACAATTAAGAAGTAATAATTCATGGATGCATAATTCACAGAGATTAGTTAAAGGAGGTGACCGGTGTACGCTCTTTATCAATGAAAAAGACGCCAAGGACCGGCGAATAGAAGATGGTTCAAAAGTAACAGTTTCTTCCCGTGTAGGTAGAGTGGATTTGAAAGCAAAAGTCACTAATGAAATGGGGCAGGGGGTGGTTAGTGTTCCTCATGGATGGGGGCATAATAGAACCAACACCAAGTGGGCCGTAGCAGAAGCAAATGCTGGCGTATCGCTGAATGACCTCACAGATGAAATGATGATAGATCACATTAGTGGCAATGCCGCCTTTAATGGAGTTCCCGTAGATGTTATGCCCGCCAATTAATCACTTAACACCTTGATGTTGCTGAAGCCAGGGGGCCGGTTTCGGTCTAATCACTAATTTTCAATAATTTCGAACTCTAAATAACATCGAATGATTATTACGATTATTGGTTGGTCTGGAGCAATTGGCCTTTTGGCTGCATATTTCTTATCACTGGGTGGAAGAATGCCAAACGACTCTTATACTTATTTGTTGATAAACGCGATTTGTTCGGTCTTCTTGATAATTAATGCAACCTATTTAGAGGCTTATCCATTTGTGCTTATTAATACTTTATGGGCTATTACCTCATTGTACCATATCGTCACAAAATCACTGAGAGCAAGTTCATGAAAAATCTAGTAATCAGTAGTTCTCTCTAACTTCTCTCTGCGATTATAATACTTCCACTTTCCTGTGATAATGCCGCTGGTGAAATTTCCCTCTGATTCCATGTTTCCATTATTATGGTAAAAGATCCACTTACCGTTTCGTGCCGAATTTTTATACTCTCCGATGGCAGCCAAATTGCCTTTAGGGTGATATAATTTCCACGTTCCATGGCCAAAGCCATTGTTATAATTTTCTTCAGCCTTGATGGGACCATCGTCATAGTATTTTAACCTGGTCCCGTTACCATTTCGAAAT
>JAJCYL010000178.1 GCA_029262955.1 Cytophagales bacterium
AAAGTCTCCCCTCCTCATCGTCTAATGCTATTAAATAAAGTCCTTCGGCTAAGCTAAGTTTCATAACAATCTCGTTTACTGGTTAAGTAGTGCCCAAAATTTGATTTCAATCCCTTTAATTAGAACCAAAACTCATATTAACAATCATTGCTTCTTGCGGTGATTATTTAGCCGCAAAACTAATGATTTTATATTATTTCAATATCTATCTTAATCTAATTTCAAGTCAACCATTCGTGGCATAATCGATCCATTAACTGGCTATTTTTTAATTAATTTACTTATAGTCAATCCTTGAACTAAAATAGAAAACAGTACCACAGAATAAGTCGATGCAACAATTAGATCTTTATATTCACCCAATAACGCATCGGGCAAAGAGAGTGCCATCGCAACAGACAGACCTCCTCTCAACCCACCCCAGGTAAGGATAGCAATTGTTCCTTTCTCAAAATTTCGCCAGCGGCTCATTAAAGTGATCGGAATGGAGACTCCAATAAATCTTGCGACCAGCACAACGGCAACCGCAATCATACCAATGGCAATGTAATCTGCTTTAAAGGTCTGAGCGATGACAATCATTTCAAGTCCAATCAGGATAAACAAAATCGCATTCAGTGCTTCGTCAAGTAAGTGCCAAAACTTGTAAACATACTCACCAGTAGCCTGAGCCAATTTGTCACTCCTGCCTTCATTCCCGATAAACAATCCCATGGTTACCATTGCCAATGGGCCGGAAAGATGAAGTAATTCAGCTATTCTATTTCCACCCATCACTAAAGACAATGTCACTAGAACTTCTAATTCCACATGGTCATTTTCAATATAATCTAATAGTTTGAAACCAATGAATCCTAAGCCAGCTCCCATAGCGAGTCCTCCAATCACCTCTTGTCCGAACAAAAGAGCAATATCAACTCCTGATACGGAATCCACCCCCAGCTTAGCTACACTCAATATTGTCAAAAACACGACAACACCAATGCCATCATTAAACAAGGATTCTCCTGCTATCTTTATTTCAAGATTTTTTGAGAGGTTAGCTTTTTTAATGAGAGATAAAACAGCTATTGGGTCTGTGGGAGAAATTAGTGCCCCAAATAAGAGACAATAAACAAGTGGTACCGGCTGCCCTACATATTGAAAAACCTCAAACATGAGGAATCCAACAATTGCAGTAGACATCAATACGCCAAATGTGGCCAGAACCAATATAGGGATACGTTCTTCAACCAGCTTGCTGAGATCTATAGACAGTGCCCCGGCAAATAGCAAAAAACTCAACATGACATGAAGCAGTACTTCCTGGAAGTCAAACTCTTCCATAATATGGACCGCTACATCCGTCAAATGAGGTATAAACACCCCCGATATCAAAACAATAACCGACATGATCAAGGCTATGGCCATTAGACCAATTGTCGATGGTAATTTTAATACTGTAATATTTATAAGTGTAAAGCCGGCTGCGAGGAAAATTAATAACGTTATTAGATCCAGTATGCCCATAGTATTAGGTTTGGTGAAGGGTTAACTCTTGCAAAGCACAGTCCAAATGTCAATCAGCTCAATGCGATTCTGTCAAAATAAACACAATTTGTCTTTAAATAAAAACGGATGTTAGCTGATTTAACATCTTGTTGATTTTAATCAAAGATCAAAGCTTTAGATTGCAAGGAATACCATTAAATTAGAACTCTCACAATAGGAATAAAAATTTTATGTCTGACAGGTACATTTTGGCCCTAGATCAGGGAACAACAAGCTCAAGAGCCATTTTATTCAATTCTAAAGCTCAGATCAAGAGTATTTCACAACAAGAATTCCGTCAAATATTTCCAAAACCCGGATGGGTTGAGCATGATCCTGAAGAAATATGGGCCAGTCAAAAAAATGTGATTGAAGAAGTTCTCAAGGAGGCCAACATCCCAACTACTGATATCGCCGCCATTGGAATTACAAACCAGCGTGAAACTACTCTTGTCTGGGACAAGAAAACCGGCAAGGCTGTTTATAATGCGATTGTGTGGCAAGACCTCCGGACTGCTTCTATTTGTGAGGAGATCAAATCAAGTGGCCATGAAGACTACTTGAGAAAAACTACTGGACTGGTGGCTGATGCCTATTTCTCAGGAACAAAAGTGAAATGGATATTAGATAATATAGATGGGGCCAGAGAAAAAGCTGAAAATGGAGATTTATTATTCGGCACTGTAGACTCCTGGTTAGTTTGGAAACTAACCAATGGTGAAAAACATGTGACCGATCTCACCAACGCATCGCGCACGCTATTGCTGAACATCGAAACATTAGATTGGGATGACAAAATGTTGGATATACTAGGAATACCGTCCAGCATGCTTCCCTGTGTTCAGTCATCCTCTTCCCATTTTGGTGATCATCAAATAGATGGAGTTAACATTCCTATTGGGGGAATTGCCGGTGACCAACAAGCAGCTCTTTTTGGACAGGCTTGTTTCGAGCCAGGAATGGCAAAGAACACCTATGGCACTGGTTGCTTTATGCTGATGAATACGGGATCCTCACCTAAACATTCTGATTCAGGCCTACTGACTACCGTAGCAGCTAGTCTTGAAGGAGAGAAACAATATGCCCTGGAAGGGAGTATTTTTATCGCCGGGGCGGCTATTCAGTGGTTGCGAGACGGACTCCAGATTATCAGTTCTGCTTCCGAATCAGAAACGTTAGCTCAAAATGCTTCTGAGGGCGAGAATGTTTATGTAGTTCCGGCGTTCACGGGTCTGGGTACGCCATATTGGGACATGTATGCCAGGGGTGCAATATTTGGATTGACGCGAGATACAGGGAAGAATGAAATTGCAAAAGCAACACTTCATTCGCTGGCCTATCAGACAAAAGATGTTTTTCAGGCCATGGAAAAAGATGCTGACCTTAAGTTAAGTACATTAAAAGTAGATGGGGGCGCGGTAGCTAACAATCTGTTAATGCAGTTTCAGGCAGACATTCTTGAGGCTAATGTCGAACGACCAAAAATTATTGAATCGACCGCTCAGGGTGCCGCCTACCTTGCTGGCATTTATGTTGGTATTTGGAAAAAGGAAGATATAGTTGCTAATCGGGAAATTGATAAGGTATTCACTCCTAAACTAGACAGCGCTACAGTTGAGACTTATTATGCCGGATGGAAAAAAGCAATAAAAAGAACAGCAGGTTGGTTAAATGGTTAGATCTTTCACATCAATTATAACAAATTAATCCAGGTGGGTGAAACTAAAAAAGGTAGGAGTAAGGATGGTTTTTTATCGAATTGGCGTTTTCCTATTCTCGAAGCTATCTTTTATTCATTCCCTGTTCAGCTGGTAGTACTTCATTTAAAGAAGAATCAACTTTTATTATTTTGTTGGCTGCTGCTGGCCCTTTTGGTCAATCAACAATTCGGAAAACTACTCGGTGTTCCATATTTATTCCTGGATCCTGAATATCTGAATAAGGTGGGGTTTCTTAGCTTTTTTATTATAGGAAT
>JAJCYL010000179.1 GCA_029262955.1 Cytophagales bacterium
CGGATGGAGCATTCAAAGTGATGCACATCGAGGTAGATCAATCAATGGGCATCCATAAAGTAAAACCTGAAAGCTTGCCCATGGACTGGCATCTTTTGGCAGCTTACTCTACTACTCAAAAGATGGGGGCTGAGTGGTACGAAGCGATGAAGATTCCAGTAATGCAAATCCCATCAGCTATTATTCAGTCAGAGTACAATTATGTAATCAATACCAGGCATCTGGATTTTGATAAGAAAGTTAGTTTAAAGAAGGTAGAGGACTTCTTTTGGGATCACAGGTTTCCGGTGGATATATAATTTATTCCAACTATGTCGGTAATGAAAGATTGGTTTTTAAAATTTTAAAGGAATTTAAAGAATAAGATTATTGGCTAATTGCTCTTGTTATCCAGATATGAGGTGTATCGCTTATTAATGATCATAGAGGTCTTTATTCAAGTTTCACGTTAATTGACCCACCTGAGGTGCGCATGTATACGGGAATACCGCCTCCATTTGCACTTCCCTCCACTCGGTCTTTTTTGGCACTGCCAGAGAAGTTAACAAGGTCAATATTGACATTTTGAGATTTCAAGTTAAGATCCAATCCAAGGTTTTCACCATTTCTAATTATAGCATCTATTCCTCCACCACTGGTTTTCAAGTTAATTTCTTTACTTAGACCACTGATGTCCATTCGTATTGAACCACCACTGGATACTGCTTTTACAGACTCTGAAATCCCTGTGATGTCGACTGAGCCACCGCTACTGCTTGCATCGATATATCCATTTATGTTTTCGAGCTTAACACTTCCACCTGAGCTACGGGCATATATTTTACCTTTTCCTCCTGTCAAAGTAATGCCACCACCACTCGACTTTAAATTAATGTCTCCATTTTGATTGGTTGCTTTCAGCCCACCCCCCGAAGTATTAGCACTGGTGGTTCCGGTAATATTTTCCATTTTAATACCACCTCCATGACTGCGCAATTCGTGTGTGCCAGTTACCTCGGATATTTTTATTCCACCACCATGGGAAGTTAGTTTGCAGGACATCTCATAGGGGACCAAAACAGTAAAAGAAACGCCGATATTCTGCCATGGTTTACTCCTTATTTTCCGATTGACATTTACTGTGATTACTGAGCCGGTTTTTTCCATAATGATATCAAATTTCCCTTGCAATTCAGATAATAATGGATCGGAAGATGATAAAAGCCTCTCATTTTTTCTGATATATGCCTGTACTTCAACTTTTTTCTGATCATGATGTTTGACAGAAATTTCACCTCCTGAGGAGGTGACATCCAATGTTCCCGGATGATCCATGTCAAAGACTTTCGTGATGGTAGGAGTGCCGTTTCTTTGTGCACAACCAATAGAAGACGATCCAATTACAAACGAGACAATCATTATCGAGGATCTTAAGCTAAGTGGATTTTTCATTGGTATGATTTGATTTTCAATGTCAGACATGGAATAGGAATGGATATTAATTCCTTCTAATATAATTAGATGCAATTGGAGTGGTTATGGTTGCATTTTTTAACCGAAAATATTGAATGGGATTGCATTTATCTGTTGATGAAATGAAGTGGGATAAACGGATTTTGTTGTTCCAGCTCCTAAAAATTATGAAATAGGCTCCAACAAATCCCCTCAATATCTTCCCTGAAATCCCGGATGGCAAAACCAGCGGAAAAAGTGGAGAGGGAATTTTGGTGGCTGTAAGTTTTTCTTCATTTTCTGGACCCCTAAATCCCCTAAAGGGGACCTCGTGATCAGTTATTTTAACGTTATAAGAAAATATATCCAATTTCTCCCTTTAGGGTCGGGGTAAAGAATTGGATATATTTTCATTCTGTAGCTGTTTTTTTCTTTTCTTACATTGGTTCTGAATTTTTTGAATTATCTCTTTAAGTTCAGATTGAACCTGTTCATTGGTGAATCGGATCACTTCCAATCCACAATTTTCCAACTCAAAGGTTCTTTCAGCATCATATTCTTTTTGATTTTTTTCTTTGTGAACTCCACCATCAATTTCGATTACGAGCTTTATTTGATGGCAATAGAAATCCACTATGTAAGTGTCCATTGGGTGCTGTGATTTAAATCGTAGCCCCAAAATCTTATTCCCCCGTAATTCTTGCCATATCATTTTCTCCGTTTCAGTCAAATTCTCTCGTAACAACTTGGCTCTTTCAAATATTTCAGGAGTAGCGCCATAAAACATTGTTCTGTTGTCCATATTACGAATAGATTATAGAGTGATCCCCCTCAATATCCTCCCTGAAATCCGGATGGCAGAACCAGCGGAAAAAGCGGAGGGGGAGTTTTGGCGGAGTGGGAAGCTTTCTCATTTAAATAATTAGTAGACCCATTTTTTAAAGAAATCGTCAAGATTCTTGTTCGAAGATTTTTCCATAGCTTTTTGAAAATCTTGAGTTACAACTGATTTTCCGAAATACTTCTGGCTATATAATTTGATTCCCTTCCAAAAGGCATCATAACCCAGTTCTTGTTTAAGTAAGTGCAATACGTATGCGCCTTTATAGTACACTATATTTCGATCGTCCTTAGATGGATTGTCCCAATGAGGGAAAACCAGAGGTTTGTCCTTTCCTTTTTTGAGAATGTCATCATATATGTCTTTATAAATGGAGATGTCTGAGTCATATTTTTCTTTTCCGAATTTGTATTCATTGAAAGCAGAAGACATAAATGTGGCAAAGGCTTCATTAAGCCAAAAATGTTGGAAACTTTTACAGGTGATCATATTCCCCCACCATTGATGAGCTAGCTCATGGGAAGTAAGGTGAATTTCAGAGCTGTCCTTAAGAACTGAAGACGCATATGAATCGCGAAGAACTGAGAAACCCGACATTTCTTGATAATGATCTCCGATTAAAATCTGCGAATAGGAATCCTGGATATATTTTACTCCTGACTTTTCCTCGAAAAATTCAAGAATGTTTCCGGTTTCTATAAATACTTTGTTTAGTTCGTCGGTACTCCAGTTTAGGGAGTAATAATTGAGTTTTACATCTCCTTGTTTATCACTTGTTTCCTTGAAATTGCCAATGGCAAACCCATAAGTATAAGCAGGAGTAGTATTTTTCTGGTTCCATGAAAACACTGTCACCTTATTGGCATCATCGGACTTACCTTGAAATTGTCCAGTGGCGACTGCCTTTAGACCATCCTGAATCATCAAATCTGTTTCGATGGTGGCTCTATCATCCGGATTCATGTTGCATATCATCCATTCGTCAGTGAAATAAACTGTGTATGCTGTGGGAGGATTGGCATTGAATATGACCCCCTTCTTAGGATTGCCATGATAGTTGATCTTCACCTCGATTCCGCTTTTTACTTCTTCGGATAGTGTAATAAAAAGCTTCTGATCTCTCTGAAAGAAACGCTCAACTAAATCACCACGAACAAAATCAACCTTGAGATTGCCGCTACTAAAAACAACTTCTTTGGTATTTGCAGCGGTTAGGAAATGAATGGTTTCTTTACCTTTTATTGACTTGTTTTGGATATCCGGCTCAAGTTGAACGGAGTAGCTTATGACATCTGGCGACACATCGATACTTTGAGACTGACCGTGTGATTGGATAGCAATTAGACAAAAACCAAAAGCCCTAAGACTGGAAAATGGTAAAGTCGCATTCATGAAATCCAGATGGTAAAACCAGCGGAACAGGGGCAGGAAGCGTTTTTTGGAGGGTGGCTTTTTATTCATTTCTTAACGAATTCACTGGATTGGCCAGGGCAGCTTTCAATGCCTGACTACCGAGTGTTACCAGCGATAATATGATTGTGAAAATTGCCGCCAGGACGAACAACCACCAGCTTAACTCGATCCTAAACTCGAAATTTTGTAGCCAATTGCCCATTAAATGGTAGGCCAATGGAAGAGCTATTCCAATAGCAACAAGGACAAGGCGCATAAACTCGGTTGATAGTAAACGGAGGATGTTTAACAATGTAGCTCCAAGGACTTTTCGAATACCTATTTCTTTGGTTCGTCTATTAGTCGAGTATGCTACTAAGCCCAATAACCCCAGAGATGAGATCACAGTAGCCAGAATAGTAAAGTAAAGCGCAAGATCCTTGACCACTAATTCAGTTTTATATTGCTCATTGAACAGATCGTCAACGAAATTGTAATAAAGAGTTCGTTCGGGTGAGAATTCCTCGTGCACTGTTTGCATAGAAGCAAGCGCTTCGCTGGTTTCGCCTGGCTTGGATCGAATATATATCAGGTATGTGTCTTCTGGATAATTGACAATTATGGTTGGTTTTATTGAAGAGTGAAGTGAATGATTGTGAAAATCATTTATCACCCCAATAACCTTCCCTTTTCCTTCCCAAAATTCAATCGTTTGACCTATTGGGTTCTCCATTCTCATTACTCTGGCAGCGACCTCATTAATAATCAAACTGGAAGTGTCCGACCGAATATTCGGGTCAAAATTTCGGCCTTCTTTCAAACTAATTTTAGTTACCGGTAAAAAGTCAGGGTCAGTGATTACTATATCGAAAGAAATCTGTTCGTCTTCCCCTTTGTCAGTCCAAATTGGGTCGGAGGTACTGTTGGTAACATTCAATAGCGTGGTGGAAGTAGCCGTAACTCCGGCTATTCCAGGCATTTGGAGAAGTTTGTTTCTGTAAAGTTTAAAATCCGTCATGGGATCCATATCATACATGTATGTCTTTATCAGATTCACCCGATCAAGGCCAATATTCTTACTTTGGATATAGCTTATTTGTTGATAAACAGTAATGGTTGCCGTAATCATGAATATGGTCACCATGAATTGGAATATCACCAGCCCCTTACTGGCCAGGCTGTTCCTGTGATTTTGCGGAATCGCTCCTTTAATAGATTTTACAGTGTTGAAAGAAGAGATGTAAAATGCAGGATATAGACCGGACATTGTTCCCAAAATCAAGGCAAATAGGAGAGGAACGATATAAACCAGTGGATTAGTTAAATCGAGGGTAATTGATTTTCCAGTTAATTCATTGAGTTGAGGGATTAGTAACAGGGTAAAAAGCACTGAAACAATCAACCCAAACAATGCGATGAGAATAGATTCTGTTAAGACCTGATACCGCAGACCCGTTTTTAGCGCTCCCAGTACTTTTCTGATTCCGGTTTCCTTAATCCTCCGAGATGATCTTGCAATCGAGAGATTCATGAAGTTAATAGAAGCTATGACCAGAATTAATATGGCGGCCATGGAGAGGATTCGGATATATTCTATGCGACCACCTGCCACCTGTCCGTTCTCATAATTATTATAGAGATACAGGCTCCGGAAAGGTTGCAAAAAGATTTCTTCGGTGGTTGGTTCATCAGGTCTGTTATCCACAATTGCATTTGCGATGGCATTATTGGCTTCTTCGATACTGACGTTGTCAGAAATTCTGACGTACATTGGATTTGAATAATTTCCCCATTGGGCGAGCCAGGGCCTGCTCTTCAAAAGTTGTTGATAGGGAATGACAAAGTCCAGCTCAAGAGTGGAATGTTCGGGGAGGTCCCTTATTACTCCGACAACTTTGAAATTCTCACCCTCTTTATTTGTGAGTATTTCTCCAACAATGGGTTTTTCATTCCATTCTGGCCCGTAATATCTAGATGCAAATGTTTCTGATATAACAATACTTTCCGGCTGATCAAATAATGGCCTAAAACCCCCTTGTAGAAATGAAAACTCGAAAACTTCAAAAATTTCCGGAGATGCAAATACTCCATAGATCTCTATATTGTCTTCTGCCTTTTTCCATAAAATTGGATTGGTCCATCTGACAGATGCGGCTTTTTCAATTACGGAATATTTTTCCTGCAGAACTTTCTGAAGAGAATATGGAGTACTCCAGCCTTGATGGATGTTTCCCGAATCAAAGAACCTTGCGTGTACATAACAAACTCTATCATTTTGAATAAATTGATTGTATTTTAATTCATCATGAACCCATAAATAAATGGATAGGCTACATGTGATACCCAAAGCCAAACCAATTACATTGATAAAAGTGAAAGCCTTCTCTCGTTTGAAGATTCGAAATGCAACTGTCAAATAATTTTTAAACATACCATAATGGTTAAGTCTATGATTTCCTGATAGTCCCCTAATTAATCCAGATCGGAATAACAGCAAAATGTCCAGAACAAATAACCATTTTGCCTTTTTAATTCCTGTTCGTTTTACCCTTTCCTCAAATCTCTCGAACAAATCCCCCTCAATATCTTCCCTGAAATCCGGATGGCAAAACCAGCGGAAAAAGCGAAGGGGGAGTTTTGGTGGCTGTAAGTTTTTCTTCATTTTCTGGACCCCTAAATCCCCTAAAGGGGACCTCGTGATCAGTTATTTTAACGTTATAAGAAAATATATCCAATTTCTCCCTTTAGGGTCGG
>JAJCYL010000180.1 GCA_029262955.1 Cytophagales bacterium
CCGAAATAAGTTTTTATAATTAACCACATACTTAAAATCAACCTCAAATGAAATACTTACTTCAATTCACCTTGTTAGTGCTTGCTATTTTGACCACAACTCAAATACAGGCTCAAAACTTTGCTTTAACCAATGCAAATGTTTTGGACATTGACGCAGGAAAAATATTAGCTAACCAAACGGTGCTAACTTCCGGCGGTAAAATTGACAAGATCGGCAGTAACCTGTCCATTCCTGGTGGATTTGAAGAAGTTGACCTGGAAGGTAGATATGTGCTACCCGGCTTAATCGACGCCCATACGCATATCAGTTCCATTGATGCTGCTACTCGCGCATTGAACTCCGGAGTCACCACTGCCAGAAGTGCGAGTACATCCGCCTACCAGGACGTAACCTTAAGAGACATGGTATTAAAAGGTCAATTGGCGGGCCCTGAGATTTTGGCCGCAGGTGTCTTTGTTACTCCTCAACTTGGAGAAACGGTTTTGGCAGATAGTAGATTAGGAGAATTAATGGGCGGAGTAGAATCCGAAGAGGCCCTACGGAAATTGGTGAATATTAATGCAGATCGTGGAGCAAATGTGATTAAAACCCGCGGTACTGAAAGAGCTGGTCTCCCTAACACAGATCCTCGCAAGCAAACCTATACCGAAAAGCAACTATCTGTTATTGTTGATCAAGCCAGTAAAAGAGGAATACCCGTAATGGCTCATGCACACGGTGATGAAGGCGCATATGCTGCAGTAAGTGCAGGAGTCAGAAGTATTGAACACGGCACATATCTGTCAGTCAGGACGCTTAAATTGATGAAAGAAAAAGGAACTTATTTGGTCCCCACATATACTACAGTGGTTGACCTAACCGAACCAGGTGGAGATTATGATAATCCTATATTGACCTTTCGGGGAAAACATATGTTGCCCGCCCTGCAAGAAGCATTTAAGAATGCCCGGCAAATGGGAATAAAAATTGCAACGGGAGGTGATACGGGTTATGGGCCGGAAAGTATATCACGAATTTCAACTGAAATAGAGAATTTTGTAAAGCTTGGAATGACACCAATTGAAGCATTGAGATGTGCCACCACAGTTGGTGCCGAGTTATTGGGGATAGAGAATAGAACCGGTAAACTTGCTCAGGGTCTCGAAGCTGATCTAATAGTAATCCAGAATAATCCACTTGAAAGTATTTTATCTATCCATGATGTACTAATGGTCATGAGCAATGGTACCTTGGCACTGCAACGTCTGCCATTTAATCTTGAAGAGTAATGCGTATAAACCTTACGAGAATCCCAAGTGTCAATAGTGAACCATCCGCTGTCTCATTAATATTTAAGGCTCCATGCAAAAAATATGTCTTTCGACGATGGGAGAAATCTTTGGGTAACGACTGTGAGTCAGATATTTGAATATTTCACAAACTATTATGATAAATATCTCATATTCCTACATTACCTGAGGGCGGGCAGGATTATGACAGGTTTTTTGGTTTATTTGATCATAATTAATTAGACACCAGATTAGTATTCTACATGCATTGGAAATTTTTGCAGTTGCTTTCTTTAGGAGTTCTATTCTCTTCCTGTGAGGTTGATACAATCATAGATTCATACCAGGACCGGTGGCAATTGAATTTAACGGGAGTTTTATCGGAGTTAAACAATGGTAGCTTTTCTGGTTTAAGCGCTTTGGATAATGGATCATTCATTGTTCTCCGGGAAATATTGGTGGAAGATTTCTCCTCAGAAATTGCCGTTTTCAAAATTAGTAATGAAGGTGATATCCTTGGAACTCAGTCCTCAATACTTGAAGATCAAAATATTGACATTCAACAATCTGCTAAAAATATTATGGTTGATTTCCACGGTCAATCACCCTTAAGTTCTGACTTGCATAGTTTTCTGTCTATCTCAGATAAATTGGAATTTGAATCAAGCACTGTTGACCTTTCCCTGGAATTAAGTCAATTGGTTCCGTCTTCTAATTATTTAAGCCCTGAATTCCTGTATGTCTCAGGTATAAACCTCAATAAATTAGGATATTCAATTGTCAAGATTGGCAGGAATGGCCAATCTGAATGGAAATTGGAATTTGATGAAAAACCAGTGGATTTTTTTGAGGGCACGAACGAAAAATTTTTTATACTTTCCGGTGAAGAAGATGGAGATCAAATAGCGGCAATTAACCCTGACGGTAGCTTGAATTGGTCTGTCAAATTAAAAGAACTGGATAAGGAAACTCAGGATTTCAAAAGCGCTCAAACCATCGTGGGGAGCCCGAGTAACACTATTGCAATTATTGGTGCGGACCAGTTGGACAATCTTTCGATTGTCTTCATTGACCCGAAGGGAAAGTTTATATTTCAACACTCATATAGGGGATTCTCTGTTAATCAGTTTCAAGATTTTATTGTAACAAGTGATGGTGCTTTTATGATGATTTTATCTGATGTGGAAATTTCGGATAATCCATCTTTTACTGTATTCAAACTTAATCATCGTGCTGGCATAACCTGGTCAAATAATTACATTCTTGATGAGCTGCCAAAAAGTGTGGAACTTATTGAGCTTCAAAATCGAGATGTGGTGATATTGACTAGTGATGGTAACCTCTTTCTAATTGCGGATTTATAACGTTAGTCTCTTTTTTAACTTTAAATGTTCAACCAATAAGTCAACTTAAAAACCAGTGCCCGAGCCTTAGGCC
>JAJCYL010000181.1 GCA_029262955.1 Cytophagales bacterium
CAGGTCATCCTTTTCTTATTGAGTGGAAAGAGCACACCCAAATTGAAATTACCATTGCGTACCCTTCGAATATTGTCATCGTTCAGGATTCCGGAGGAGGGATAAAACTCAAAGTTGATATTAAATAATACGCTGGTGGCATCATAGGAATAGGATATACCAAACCCTGAGGAAGTCTGCTCGCCAAAGAGGTAGGTTCCACCAATCAAGAGCCCGACGAAATGGTTGACTTTAACCTGCGCCAATTCCACACCCTGCTGTTCATACTCAGTCACCTCACTAATCTCTACATCGTCTTTGGCCTTTATTGAGGTGTTGAAATTTCTGCCCAAACGAGATAGGAGAGGATCCAAATCTTCGGTTGCGCTGCCTTTGACCATGTCATGCCAAATTTTATTTCCACTACTCACTTCATAAAGTCCAAGCGAAACAATAAATAAGTTGCCAAGTCCATGGATTTCACCTAGCATCACATGATCAGCACCAAAAGCTTTGGCGTTCTCGATGGACTCAAAAAAAGTCTCCTTTTCGTAATAGTTATCATTGGATTCGGGTAACAGGATATTGACATTATGGCTGTCTTCCGTATAGGATTTTACGAGTCTGGTAGTCGAGTATTGAAAATCGGTGTCTTTATCTAAACTGACCAATTCGAAATAAGGGAAATAGATCTTTTGCTGTGCCTGAGTAGAGAAAGAAATTAAGATTAATAGACAAACGAAATAGCTAAATTTTTGTGTCATGGGTAGTGATTTTGAGCTTTGAAGGAAGTAATTACCGTTCAAAACACTTATTATCCATTTATATGTAGGATAAATTACCAAAGACCCCTAAAAGAGATTGACAATGGAAATGTCATCCGCAACAAAAAACTAGCTAACTACATGGGACAACATTTCGTTTTAATAAAGAAATCTTCGACTTTAATTGAGGTTTAAATTATTACCCTATCCTTTTATCTGGCATGTGGGCTTGCGCAAGGACCTGATAGCTCGCTTTTCATTTTGGATTCAAAAAAAGGCAAAGTTTGGAAGATCACTTATGATCGATAAATCCGCCTGTAAGGAGTTTAACTGTTTTTAATAAACTCCTGAAGGTTAATTAGGAAGTTGTAGGCCTTTTTTCCTCTTTTCGCATCTAAAGTTATAGTGCCAGTTTGAGTAGGTGGTGCACCAAAAGCGGTATCTGAGCTAATGCATTCTGTCTTCCGACATGTGAAATCGATTATAACAATTGGGGGTTCTAGTGTTTTTTCTTGCATTGAAAAAGTCACATCGGTAATTCTAAATTTATATTGAGAAGTTGCGCCAGATGGTCCCGAAATGTCCAGAAAGACATTGCCATATTCATCTAATGTTGATGTTACACCGAAAATGCCGCTCAAATAAATGGTAGCATCATCAAAATCTGCGATGCTCTGTGCATTTATACCAATAGAAAAAAGCAATAGGATAATGGAAGTGAGTAATGATTTCATGTGCTGCTGGTTTTTAAATTAATATAGTGCAAAATATTCTTTATAAAAGACAAATGCAAAGTGAAAAGAAAGTTATTTGAAATTTGTACTTAAAGGAAATTACTCCGATGACGAGTATTCTAATAACGAGCAATAGGCAAACTCAACGAAATCATACGTCCATCCATCGCTTAAAGTCACTCACCCGATCCCTACTGACAATCACTTCTTCATCAACCTCTGGTTTGAGTTTAAGTAGCAACCGGCTGTTGAAATAAGTATGGATCTGATGGATTGAATTTAGTGAAATGAACATTTTTCTATTGATCCTAAAAAACTCCAAAGGATGAAGCATATTTTCCAGGTAATCGAGAGATAGATCAATGGGCCATTTCTGACCCTCAAGGTTGTAGATGTACGTTAGGCCGTCATCGTATTTAAAGAAGGCAATTTGAGGGACCTCAACTTTTTGAAATTGCTCCCCAATTTTAACTAAGAATCGCTTCTTGAATTCTCCGTTTATAATCTGATCTACCTGGCCAAACGAGTGATTTTGTGCATTTCTTTCTGTCTTATCAAGCGATTTATATTTCTCCAATGCATGCTCCAATTCGCTTTGATCTAAAGGTTTCAACAGATAATCAACACTGTTAAACTTGAAAGCCTTGATTGCATATTGATCATAGGCTGTGGTAAAAATGATAGGGGGGGAGCAGTCCATTTCTTTGAGAAGATCAAAGCCTGTTCCGTCACTTAATTGGATGTCCAATAATACCAGGTCAGGGGGTGAATTTTCTTTAAACCATTCAACCCCTTTTTTAACAGAATCAATGGTCGCAATGACCTCTATTGAGGGGTCGAATTTGTTGATCATTCGAACCAACTTTTCCGCAGATAACCGCTCATCTTCAACAATCACGACATCCATTATCCAAATTGCATTGAAGTGAGAATGGGGAGTTTTACCGTGAAGTGAGAATCACTTTCAGCAATGATCACTCGTTTCTCCGACTGGTAATTGTAGCGTTTACGAATATTCTCAAGACCAATTCTGGTTGATTGGATTTCTTTCGATTTCACCCTTAATTCATTTTCTACTACCAGATAATCCTCTGACTCATTAAAGATTCTAATGGTCATTGGATTGTCCTTAGAGAATTTATTGTGCTTGATGGCATTCTCTATTAGCATCTGCAACGACAAAGTTGGTATAAAGTACACCTCCTGATCAATTGATAGGTCAATATGAATATCAATCCCTTCTTCATGTCGTGCTTTTAAGAGGAAAATATAAGAACTCATGAAGTCCACTTCCTTTTTCAATGACACCATTTGATTGTCCTGGTTGTCTAGCATATACCTGTACATTTTGGACAATTGATCCAGAAAATCAGATGCCAAATCCTGATTTTCATGAATCAGTGACGACAATACACTGAAACTGTTAAAGAGAAAATGAGGATTAACTTGATTTTTGAGTGTCTCGTATTTCGACAGCAGAAGATCTTTTTGAATAAGGTCAGTTTTGCGTTCAGCGACTTTAAAGTATTTG
This sequence comes from Cytophagales bacterium, assembly GCA_029262955.1. GTDB lineage: Bacteria > Bacteroidota > Bacteroidia > Cytophagales > Cyclobacteriaceae > JAJCYL01. The sequence continues at coordinate 3,009 of JAJCYL010000181.1, forward strand.
TAATTCAGTTTTCCCAGCTGGAAAGTAACCACCAGCCAGGCCACTACTAATGATTGTATACTATCACCCCAAAAATGAGTCACGGGATCTTCAGCCGGACATCCCAACCAGACCTTCATTTCATAAACAGAGAAATAATTTACCGCTAAAAGAATTGGAATGAGAGCAAATGTGTCAAGCCAAAAGATATAGAACAACTTCTTCCTGGAGAAATGTTTACAAAGGATTGTACGGTCAAAATAGTTAACAATTCTATCAGATATCTCCCAAATGATTAAGACAACTATAACCGTAAAATAGAGATATGCCTCATCTTCCGCAGTCCAGGTGAAGAGCTCTTCTGCTGAATTCGTCGTGGTTATATTAAAGAAAGCGAAAATGCCCAGTGCCGCAACAAGTCTTAAACCAAATTTCTTCAAAGGGTGCATATCGTAGCTATCTGCTCTCAAAAGTAAATGTTAATGGGTTATTTGTAAAAAGAGCCCACTGCGACTAACAGGTAGGCTCTAAACTCCATCTAATTAACTATCTATAAGCTCTTATTGTGATTTCGCTAAACTTGTTGGGCCAACTATAACTGATAACATGGTCGCTTTAACTTTGGATGCATTTCTCCCTTCTCCTTGAATAACCAATGTGTATTTTCCGTAGGCTATATCTTCTGCTGCTTCAAGTTCAATATTGAAAAGGTCAGAATTACTCTCATCTACTTTTATCGTAGAAGTTATACCGTCTAAAGAATTGATTTTGATAGAACCAAAAGAGGCTTTATTAAATGATCTGGATCTCAAACGGGTGATTTCAATAGTCTTCACTTGACCCTTGTCGAGTTGCACACTATTTTCTGAGACTTTCAACGCCGCCCCCGTTTTGGGTAAAGTTTGAGCGTTTACATTAAATGCGAATAATGAAACGAATACGGCGAGTAGGGTAATGGTGGATTTTCTCATGATAATTTCTTTTGTGATTCATCAAAGGAACGCAGAAAGGTGCGTGAAGAATGCCAATTACCCCTGAATCGTAGTGTATCACTGGTGAATCGTTGCCTAATGTCTTTCAATCGGAAGAAAAACATATTCATTTGAACATTATTGAGACCTAGACTTACAGTAGAATATAAATCGGAGATAATCATCGAAAAAACTAGTTGCAAACGATTGAAATGTATTTTTTAAAGCATAATTTTGTCCTTTCATTTTTAGAATTTTAGATACAGATATGACCGAAACAGGTTTAAAATCTTCGCATGGCCTTGACAAAGTTGGTGTCCATAAGGTTAAACATGCTTTTTGGAATTTATCTCCTGCTCAATTGACTGAGGAAGCCGTCAAAAATGGTGAAGGACATTTGACAGATAGTGGAGCACTCATGTGCGATACCGGCAAGTTCACTGGTAGATCCCCCAAAGACCGCTTTGTTGTTAAGGATGATAAAACAAAGGACACGATATGGTGGGGTACTGTTAACATCCCAATGTCGGAAGATCATTTCGATAAAATTCACAGCCAAATGGTGGAGTACCTGGCCGATAAGAATGTTTATGTCAGAGATGCTTATGCCGGTGCCGACAAAACTTACCGCCTGAGACTTAGAGTCATCAATACTTTAGCCTGGCACAATCAGTTTTGTTACAATATGTTCCTGAGACCTGAGCGCTATAAGCACGAGACTTTTGAACCCAATTTTACAATTATTTGTGCACCTGGCTTTGAAGCTGACCCGGCTGAATGTGGTACCCGGCAGGGTAATTTTGCTGTTATCAATCTCAGTAAACGGATGATTCTTATTGGTGGGACGGCCTACGCAGGGGAAATGAAAAAGGGTATTTTTTCGGTGCTCAACTATTTATTGCCGCAGGAACATAATATTCTCAGCATGCACTGCTCAGCAAACATTGGGAATAAATATCATGATACAGCTATATTTTTCGGCCTGTCAGGGACAGGAAAAACAACGCTGTCCGCTGACCCTAATCGTGGATTGATTGGAGATGATGAGCACGGGTGGACTGACAAAAACGTATTCAATTTTGAAGGGGGATGTTATGCTAAGGTGATAGATCTCAGTAGGGAAAAAGAGCCTGATATCTATGACGCCATCCGGTTCGGAGCAATTGTGGAAAACACCAGGTTCTTGCCAGGGACAACTTCGATTAATTATGAGGACAGTTCAGTAACTGAAAACACGAGAACATCTTATCCGCTTTATCACATTCGAAATGCTGTGGAACCTTCCGTCGGAGGACCACCTAAAAATATCTTTTTTCTAACCTGTGACGCTTATGGAGTGCTTCCACCGGTGTCGAAATTGACCAAGGGTCAGGCCATGTATCACTTTATCTCAGGCTATACGGCAAAAGTTGCGGGTACAGAAGCTGGAGTTACGGAGCCTCAAACAGTATTTAGCGCTTGTTTCGGGGCCCCATTCCTGCCTTTGCATCCAACAAAATATGCTGAAATGCTTGGGAAGAAAATGGAAGAATATGAAGTGAATGTATGGCTTGTTAATACTGGATGGTCAGGTGGTGTCTATGGTGTAGGGTCGAGAATGAAACTTCATTATACCAGGGCAATGATAACAGCTGCACTCAATGGAACTTTGGACAATGTTGGGTACAGGGTACATTCAATATTTGGGGTGTCAATTCCAATGACCTGCCCTGAAGTTCCATCAGAAATCTTATCTCCGAGAGAGACCTGGAAAAATGACGAAGGATACTATGCCAAAGCTAATGAACTGGCTGATGAGTTCAACGTGAACTTCAAGAAGTATGAAGAATTTGCCAATGAAGAAATTATGTCAGGTGCTCCAAAACCCAATTTTAATTATATGAGCCCCTGATTTTAAAATTTTATTTAACCTCCCAATTGATTAACCCTTCAAGCTTTGCTGGAGGGTTTTTTTCATTATACATTTCCAATTAATTAGAATAAATAATGTCAGTATCGCCGGATTCAGTTTTAACGGAGCTTAAGCAGGGAAAATTTGCTCCGGTTTACTTTCTGCAAGGGGAAGAATCCTATTACATAGATTTAATTACCGACTATATTGAGGAGCATGTACTTGATGAGAGT
>JAJCYL010000182.1 GCA_029262955.1 Cytophagales bacterium
GGCAAAAACACGCCTTCCAAGCACAAGGGTCATGGCTGAAATGCTCTGTCTCCATCGAAAGACCGTAACCGCAGCATACGATGAACTCTACAGCCAGGGCTGGGTTGATATTAAGCCCAACAAGGGCACCTTTGTTACAGACCTCACCAGGATCTTTGATTCTCAAAAGATAGATAGTTTAATCACTAAACCGCATGAGACCGCGGATTTCCAATTCAATCATTTTGATAATCTCGGTAATACATTTTATCAAAAACAGAAAATTCTTGAAATAAATGATGGGTTGCCAGATGAGCGATTAGCTCCAATCGATGAATTAGCCGCTGCCTATAGAAGCATCATTAAAACCAGGGTTTACAGATCACTTCTAGGTATTTCGGACGTTCAGGGGGATTTGAAACTACGGGAGGTACTTGCTCAATACCTTGGGGAGACCCGGGGACTTAATTGTGACCCTGAAAATATTCTCATTACTCGTGGTGGACAAATGTCCATGTTTCTCATAGCTAATGTTTTATTAATACCAGGGGACAATCTGGTGGTAAGTGAGCGGAATTATTACCTGGCAAATCAGGCTTTTGAATACAATGGTGCCAATCTCATAGAAATACCTTCTGATGAAGAGGGTATTCTGGTTAATGAAGTAGAAAAAATATGCCAAAAAACTACGATAAAAGGTGTTTTCATAACACCTCACCATCACCACCCCACCACAGTAACCTGTTCATTAGAGCGGAGGATGCACCTATTAGAGTTAGCCAGGAAATACAATTTTGCCATAATTGAGGACGATTACGACTATGATTTTCATTATGAAAGTGGTCCCATCCTGCCCCTGGCAAGTTCAGATGATGCCGGTAACGTGATTTATTTTGGTTCTTTTTCAAAAATATTATCATCCCTAATCAGAATCGGGTACCTGGTGGCACCTAAAGAAGTTATACTGGAATTGAAAAAAGTGAAAAGGCTATTTGACTATCCTGGTGATTCAGTCATGGAAAGGACCTTAGCTGAATTAATCCGTGACGGAGTTATCCAGCGGTATCTCAAAAAAGCGCTCAAAGCCTACACGTTGAGAAGGGATTTGTTTTGTGAGATATTAGAAAGAGATTTTAAAGGAATTCTTGGGTTTCAAAAACCTTCCGGTGGTATGGCCATCTGGACTGAGATTTTACCTCCATATAAATTACATGAATTATCAGAAGCTGCCTTTAAAAAACGCCTTTACATCGCAAAAGGGGATAAATACAAACTTCCGGGACAAGAGCCGAATCACTTGAGACTTGGTTTTGCCGGTCTTAATGAAAATGAGATCGAAATAGCCCTAAAACTGCTAAAAGAGGCCTCTAATGACCTGTCTCCTACCAGTCATACAATATTGTCAGAATTTTCCGTTTGACAGATGAGAATCAGGTAGGGTTTATATGCTGGTATCAGTTGTATAAACAATTACATAAAAACACTCAATACTTTGAAAAAGGAAGGAAATTCTATGACAAATGAAATCATAGAAGGTTTAGAGAAAGAGGGACTTCAAATTAATGCAACGGACAAGCGGACTTACCAGCAGATTTTAAGCACATCTGCAAATTGGCAAGTACCTTCAAACAAAACTGAGCGCGATATTTGGACTTCTCTCGAGGAGACGCTTACGCATAAAAAGGCCAGGACAATAATTTTACAACCATGGCTTAAATGGGCCGCATCAGTGGCGGTTATTGCAGCAATTGCTGTTTCGTTATTATTGATTTCACCGGATACCCAATCTTACACGGCACAAAAAATACAGGAAATCACTTTGCCTGATGGAAGTTTCGTATCTCTCGATGCAGGAAGTAGCCTTACATATTCAGAAACATCAGCAGGTACAAGAAAGTTGACCCTGGATGGAAAGGCATATTTTGATGTAGTGAAGGGTGAAGAATTTTTAGTTGAAACAGAAAACGGCACCATTGCTGTCCTTGGAACGAGCTTCAATATCAACTCATTTGGTAATGAATTGATAGTTGAATGTTTCACCGGAAAAGTAAAAGTAGAAGCTGACAACGACGTCTTCTTGACAGCGGGGCTGTCTGCTAAAGGCATTGATAGACGACTTAACGAAGCTACAGAATTTGACTTAACTAGATCTAAAAGCTGGATGGAGGGTGAGTTTTATTTCCAAAATACTTCTCTAACGGAAGTATTCGTCGAAGTTGAAAGGCAGTTTGGAGTGAAAATACAACTTGAAATCAAAGAGAAAAACCGTTCTTATACAGGACTATTTAACAATACTGATAATGTAGAAGAGGTGTTAAGGTCAATTTGTATACCTATGAGTCTTGTTTATGGCAAGGCAGAAAACGATCTGTACATTGTAACAGATTAATTTATCCAAAGATCATTTTGAAGGCGGCTTTTAGTCGCCTTTTTTTATGCTTGAATTCGTAATTATCTGATTAGCCTACTGTCTTTTTGTATATTGTAGCCATGCAGGATATCGTCCATGACATTAAGAAACTAACCGATGTCGGAATGCCTTTTGTAACCGCCACGGTAGTTAAGACCTGGGGGTCAGGTCCAAGAAAGGTTGGTGCCGGAATGGTGATTGATCAGGATGATAATATAATTGGATCCGTTAGTGGTGGTTGTGTTGAAGGGGATGTAGTAAAAGTGGCTAATCAGGTAAAGGAAGACGGCCAGTCTCAATTGGTGCACTATGGAATTACGGACGACCAGGCCTGGGAGGTAGGACTCAGTTGTGGGGGAAAAATTGACATATTGATTGAGAAAATCGATCCTGAAACTTCTGATTGGATAAAACTGGTTAAGCTGGTTACAAATAATTCAGGATGCGTGTTAACCTCACCCCTCACTAATGGCGGCACCCAATTCGTATCCCTCTCGACAGATAATGTAGAAGATCCTCTAGTGTCTTCGGCACTAGACGCGTATAGAAAAAGGAAGAGTGGGATTTATGAAGTTGAGGGCAAAGCGTATTTCCACAACGTCTTCCCAAAAAAATCACAGTTAATAATTGTCGGAGCTGCCCACATCTCCTCACAATTGGTTGAATTGGCTGCAATGCACGACTTTGAGACCATCGTTGTCGACCCCCGAGGACTCTTTACCGACAAGACCAATTTCAACGTAGAGCCGGACCAAAGTCACAAAATGTGGCCTGCCGAATTGTTGGGATCAATG
>JAJCYL010000183.1 GCA_029262955.1 Cytophagales bacterium
AAAAGTCTTATTTCATTCCACTTTACCAAAATTTCATCTACGTAGTTCCCTCAATATTTGTCTCGATACATCTCACTAAGATCTTTACCAAAAAAAACTATCTACAGATTAAGGGTCATATGAGACAGGCTCCGGCCTGATCACCCCTAGCCTCAGGGAATAACTGTAGACAGAAACAAGCGGGGTCCGCAGCTGCAGACCATCTCCAGGACAGAAAACTGTATACGTATTCCAACTTTAGTTAGTCCTTGTATCACCATTTATTAGTTGCTTAAAGACCTTTACCTTTAAATATTCAAGTCTTCAGGTAACTCGATTTCGATATATACTACTCTCAGTGCTTTGATTACGATTAAAACAAAAAAAAGGAGCGATTAGGCTCCTTTCTTAATTTTTATTGTTTGGTTTAACTCGTTACCTCAGCCTCTTCAGTTGATTCTTTTTTAGAATCATACCTAAATTGGTCTAGCTCAACATAGTGTGTTTGATCAAAAGCGTTTGTGGTCTTTCTTTTTACCACTTTTACTCTGAGAATTTTATCACCAGATTTTTTTGCGGCATAAGCCCATTCTTCAAGGACTTTTTCAAGATCGGTAATGTTGAGAATACCTTCTAGGATCTCATCACCAAATTTGTCTGAAGCTTCCAGGTTTCCTAAATAAATTTTTGAAGTTTCCATTGATTAAAGATTTTAATTGAACAAATAATTTCATGCAAAGACTATCAGGACCACATAAAAAAACAGGGTAGTATGGCCAACAGGCTAAGCGGAAATTTTGTGAGAAATCAGGAAGGTTAATTTGAAATGTAACCCCGACAACGGAAGGATTAAAATGGAAAATGAAACCTTATTTCTAATAAACTTTTATGGCCGGAATGTTTTCTTAATGTGGGCCTACTTTAGCATTCAATAATTTGTAAACCAATAAAATCAGCAAATAGGGAATGGAAACATTATTTTAGGAAAAACCGGTAACCAAATTTTGTAAGGGAACTAAGTACTAAACAATAGCGAGGAAATAATGCAAATGAAAGAGAAGCAAAAAAGAAGTGACTCCGAAAAAAGGAAAAGCTACAAAGCTTTATTGACACCTTGTAGCTCCTCTCCCAAAGCCCAATTTGGATCAAGAAAAGCTGATGAGGTAAAACCGGTAGATAACTTAGCTATAAAAGGGATCTGTATTTAAACCAACTGAAAAAGAAATACTTCTTACCTCCTCCAGGTTTAAGATAGAACTTGCCTGATCGGTAAATCAAACCACTCCTATTGATCTTTCCTATGGCCACCAGAAAGAAGATCAACACAAAGAGTAGAAAAGCCATAGTAATAAAATCCGATACCGGAAATGAATTTCCAGTATCATCAATTGATGCGAAAAACAAGGATACTATAAGCACGGCAACACCTAAAGAAAAGGTGGCTATCCAAATTGAAATGCTGATCAACTTACGTATTAGACGCTTATCTAATTGTAATTGCACCATATTATTACGAAATTTAATATCAAATGGTGATCTAGGATCTCCGACCCTTGCAATCTTCGGATTCAGGGGTTTTTTTATGTGCTATACTTCAACATTTGTCCCAACTGGTTCACTCCATTCACCATCATTGTCTAATACTCTAACAACGATTTGATAGTTTCCTGAAGAAGGAAAGATTACCGTTTGACTATCCGAGTCAATATTCCTTAGAATCCCTAAAAATGAGTATTCATATTCAACTATTCTACCCCCAAAATTAACGTCACCGTCAAAACTGCCAGATGCATCTATAAGCCTTTCGAACGGTCCTGATCCACTAGGTTTCACAATTGAAACAATTGCCACAGGTGAAATATTATTGAAGACTACAAGTTCATATTCAAACAAAACGGAAAGGTCAAAGGCATCTGTTAGCGTTATTATTCCCTCATGCCTTCCTGTGAAGTTAGGATCATATGTTATTCGATCCACAGATCCATTAAATGAGCTTTCGGAACCAGATTCAATAAGTTGATTATTAATTCTAAAATTTCCATCACCTTGAAGTACTTCTATATTTAATGAACTCAAGTTATTATTGGGATCTACCCCACTGACATCAAATACATAACTGCCCAGGGAAAGTTTTACAGAATCCGATAACATAGTTATAGTGTCGGATTCTGTAATAAAAAGGGGAGCATCATTAAAAAATTCCAAACTATCTTTTCTCGAATCACAATTGTAAAGAGTAGACACCAGTAGGATTAAATACAAATTTCTCATCTAGTTACTCGCCCTGTTCTTATTTCGATTTAAGGTATTTAAACAGAGGAATCAATTTTTCTTCTTCGCTCATTGCTTCCCAACGATCTCGGTATTGCTGGTCACTGATCTGTAATACCCGACCTCCCGAAGGATTTTCTTCAGCATCGATGAAAAGAATTGGTTGGACGAATTCAAGTGATGCCCTTGCAGACACGAAACCAAACAAACCATCAGCTTCCAATATTGCAACTGATATTCCCCGGTTTTCAGCATCCGATTCAATCCACTTGGATACTGCATCCTTGTCCAGGAGAAACGCATGCCATTGGGATGGGAAACCACCTCTAGTTGGCTTGTCAATCCGCTTCCTGTCATCATCCGCAGGTACTTGGCTTTCAAATATGCCGGGTACTGGCCAAAGTTGGCTTGGATTTGCAAAATTCCAACTTACAGTGGCAGGGTCATATACCGGAATAGCATTGCCAGCGAAAGTTTGCCTAATTGCATGTACTCCTACATAGGTATAGTCAATTCCTTCAAGCTCGTTAACGGATGAATTTATTGACAACACATAGAGCACAGCCATATTAAGTTTAAAATTGCTTGTAGTTTCAGCCTGTATTACCTGAGAAATACTATCAAATTTTATCAGGCTTCGCTGTACGGTATAAGTTGCAGTATTATCAACAATAACTTTGATACTGCCCACATCAATTTGATCATCAGGCATTTGATTATTAATATTTAATCGGGTTAGTCCTAGGTAACCTACTTTAGCACCTTGTTCATTAAAAGTTTCTTCAAAGTAGAAAGAGTTACCTGCATCGTTACCTCCCGAAGGTCCCTCAGCTCCGCTACAAATTAATTCGGTATCATCTATTTCTCCTGACTCAAGAGAACCATTACCAGCTATTCCTTCTCCATCACCGTTATCAATACCGGTATCAATTTGAGTTCCTCCATTGGGGCAATCAGTATCACCGGAAGATAAAGTTGTTGTTTCAATAAGAGCACTAAATCCTTGCGGACCTGGTTCACCATCTGAACCACCACAGCCTACTATAACACCAATAAGAATTAGTCCAATAAATAAGTCTTTAATCATTTTAAATTCTTTCATTAATACAGGGTTGGAATTTTAGTTTTGACGTTTTAGGATTTTATGGGCATATGATCGAGATGATTGATCGGTTATCTTTAATAAGTACATCCCATTTGTCATACTTAATATCTCAATTGCATCAAAATAAATTTCATTTTCTCCAGGGAGTAATTGAATCTCCTTATTTGTGATCAATTTACCAGTCAAAGAATAAAGATAAACACTGGCCGACTGACTCCGTGGAGACTCAACTTTAAGTGTAAAGTCTGTTTGAAAAGGTAGTGGATAAACACTAGAATTTTCCAAGAGTAATTCTTTGTTTATTCCAGTAACTACGTCGCTTCCAGTGACCGTAATAAAATCTACTTTAGTTAAACTTAGTTCACATCCTTCATCTGTAATTACATCCAATTTAACATCATATATTCCTTCAGTGAAATATAATTTAGATGGATTTTGTTCTGTTGAAGTAGAAGCATCACCAAAATCCCAATCGTAACTACTTGCACTAACAGAGGTAGCAAATTCAACTCTACCTCCATCCTCTACCGACTCCGGAGTAGCATTAAAATCTAACACGACATTAACTACTTCAAGACTAACATCAATCCTATTTGATAAGCAACCGAATGGATTTTCTGCTTCAACAGAATAACTAATAGATTCCTCAGGAGTTACTTCAAATTCCCTACCTGTTTCAACAAGATTTTCACCTTCATACCAACGGTAAATAAAGTCTGATGAGAAATTGCTTACCTGTAAAGTAGTCGTCTGTCCCAAGCAAATTAGTTGGGCACCCTCTATGAGAGGGTCACTCGACGCTGCTGTGACATTAAAATCCAAATTCACCGTTACAGCACATCCATTAACTTCAACCTGGTAGGTAGCAATAAACTCACCCTGTCCAGCAATTACCGGATCAACAACGCCTACATTTATTGATCCTTCAGGACCATTCATGGTCCAGCTTCCACCGCTAATATTAGGCAAGCCACTTAAATCACGTAATCCCCCATTTATACAATGAGTAATTTCCGTTTCTGAAAATTGTAGTTCTTCACCGTTTTCTTTAATATCTATTACCGTGATAAACCTACTTCCATTGTCTAAACACCCAATTGGTGTTTGTAGCAAAAACGTAATCTGATGATTGCCCACACCCGCTATACTAGGATGAAAATCACTAGCTATTACTCCAGGACCCAACGTCACACCATTTAAGGTAGTAACGTCAACAAAATCTGTAGACAAGTTATAAGGACCACTATTTATACATAGTTGAATGTTGTCACCAATATTAGCTGCTACTATAGGTTCTATGTTTGCAGTAACAGGGGTTCTTGGACTCTCACATAATTCTGCACTTAGTGATGAAGCATAATAAGTAGTGGTTTCATCCAAATCGTCTATAGTAATGCTCAGGCCTGTAGCAAAAGGGGAACCTCCCGAACTGTTTAAATACCAATTAATTGTAGCTCCCGCTAAATTAGGATTGGCATCCAGGTCTACATCACCAGTACCACATCGGGAGACATCTTCGGTGCTAGGTACCAGTGGAAAAACGTTAATGATAGCATCGACCTTTGATCTCGCTCCTTCACAACCAAATTCATTTTCGATTGCTACATAGTAACTCCTGGAGAGAGTTAAAACTCCGGAAGTATAACTGGAACCCGTTTCAATAACAGATAAGCTTACATCAGTATCGTACCAATTGTAGTTGCCCCCTGCCGGAGCACCACTGGCCATCATGGTCACTGTTCCGGAACCACAAACATTTCCGTCTGTTACTGATGGAGCAGAAGGCAAAGGATTCACAGTCACGTTTGCCGGAGTTCTGTTTGTTGAGACGCAACCTTCTGGACTTGTAGCAGCTACATAAAAAACATCCGATAAGCTTAAAGTGGTTACATAAGTTGGTCCTATGAAGAATGGACTTCCTCCAAACTGGTTATCATACCATTCGAATATAGCGTCCTCAGTATTGGATGAAGCTACGATGCTAACCTGTCCTGTTCCACAGCGCTCTACGGAAGGAACTGTAGGATCTGGAATTACGGTAAGCACTTCAGCTGAAACTTCAGTCCTTGGGCTAATACAATTGTCGGTATCAACAAATTCAACCCAATACGTTGTTGTTGTTAAAATAGAGGGTGTAGTATAGCTAGCTCCTGTAAAAACAATTACCTGACTTGCCTGGGTTTCATACCAGTGAAAAGTTCCTGATTCTATATTAGTTGCTGATATCGTAACTGCTCCTGGGCCACATCGGGATGAATTATTCCCGGTTGGTGCAACGGGAACATCAAAAATTTCAGCATCAATTGAGGTTCTTGATCCTTCACATCCTTCGGCAGTAATGATCGATACCCAATAAGATTCTGTTTCAGTAATATTGGCTTCATAAGTAGATGTATTGTTAAAGGAAGTACCCCCTGTTTGATCTGTGTACCACCTATATTCTCCTCCTGCTGGTGCGCCCCCAACATCCAATGAGACTGTACCTGGTCCGCAATTGGAACCATCAAAAGTTGTTGGTATTCCCGGAAAAGAATTTACACTTACTGTGACAGTCGTACGGTTGGCAGAAGCACAATTTTCTGGTGAAACAGCGCTGACATAAAAGTTCCTGGTAACAGTTACCGTCGTAGTGTATGTGTCTCCGATATTGATCGGAAGTCCTCCGGTAGGATTTTCAAACCATTCATAAGTTGCACCAGTTATGCTGCCTTCAGCAGTAATTGTTACCTGGCCAGGACCACATCTGCTTACTGCTGGTACAACCGCTTCAACGGGAAGCTCATTTACCACTGCAATAGTTTCAGTCCGGGGGCTGGTACAATCATTTTCATCTGTAATATCTACCCAAAAAGAGGTTGTAACCGAAATATCCGGAGTTGGATAACTAACACCAGTTAAAAGGGATGTTTGGCTTGACTCTGTTGCGTACCAGTTAAAAGAGCCAGTAATTGGACTGCTTGCCGATAAAGTAACTGATCCAGTTCCACAGCGGCTATTGCCATTGCCGGTTGGTGGTAACGGAGGATCATTAAGAATTCCAATAATTTCTTCCCTTGGTCCTTCACAACCTTCGGCGGTGAAGATCGCGACCCAAAAAGAGGTTGTGGTAACAATACTGGTACTAAAAGTATTGGTATTGTTAAAGGATGTTCCACCTGTAGCAGTAGGATACCAACGGTATTCACCCCCGGCTGGAGCTCCACCCACTGAAAGATCTACAGTTCCTTCACCACAGGTTTCATCTCCGAAAACAAGTGGTTCTGCTGGCAAGGAATTAACGGTAACAGTAACCTGAGTACGATTAGTAGAAATACAGAACTGGGGAGTTTCTGCCTGAACATAAAAACTCCTGGTTGTTGTGACGGTTGGCTCAAAAGTTTCCCCTTCAAATATTGAGGCGCCCCCGGTAGCGTTGTCAAACCATTTATAGATTGGTCCGCTTCCTGAAGCTGTAAGTGTAACTGTGCCGGGTCCACAGTTGGCAACATTTTCTGAAGTCGGATCTGCTGGTATTGCATCTACCACTGCATTTATTTGAGTTCGGGGACTGACACAAGTATTGTTATCTGTAATATCTACCCAAAAGGAAGTAGATAAACTTAAATTGGGGGTAGTATATACCGGACCTGTAAATATAATTGCCACACTGAATTCAGTAGCGTACCAATTAAAAGTACCACTCACCGGAGCATTTGCGCTAAGTACTAATGATCCGGGACCGCAGCGCTGATCATCTACTCCTATTGGCGGCTCCGGTACATCAAAAATGTTGGCAAATATTTCGGCTCTTGGTCCTTCACATCCTTCTGCTGTAATGATGGATACCCAATAGGATTCTGTAACCGCAATATTAGCATCAAAGGATGCGCTGCTGTTAAATGAACTTCCTCCCGTCTGCTCATCATACCACGCATACTGGCCACCTAATGGGGCACCGGAAACTGATAAGTTAACTATACCTGCACCACAACTGAAATTATCGTTTACGATAGGTACACTCGGAAAAGGATTGATAATTGCATCAACCACCGTTCTGTTAACTGATAGGCATCCCTGATCACTGGTAGCTTGAACGTAATAGGATTTGCTGCTTGATAATGAAGGTGTAGTAAAAGAAGGGCTTGTCTGTAGAGATGCACCACCTGTTGGGTTCTCAAACCAATCATAGATTGCTCCTGCTCCGCTTCCTGAGGCAGTCAATGTAACAGTCCCTACACCACATCTACCCACGTCGTTAGCTGTTGGGTCTGGAGCTATAGGATGTACAGTTGCAATCACTTCAGTTCTTGGGCTTATGCAATCATTATTATCGGTGTACTCGACCCAGAAAGAGCGTGTGCTCGTGACATTAGTACTATAGTTTTGCGTATTGGCAAGGCTAATTGCACTCGCCTGGGTATCGTACCAATTGTATGTGTCTACATTAGAGGCTGTAGCGCTTAAATTAACCACACCAGGTCCACATCGAGCATCGGGAATTCCATTGGGTGCTAAGGGAGCGGTGAAGATCGTCCCGATCACTTCACTTCTCGCCCCTTCGCATCCTTCTGCTGTAAAAATTGAAACCCAATAAGAGGTTGTTGTGGCTATATTGGGACTAAATGTATTAGTTGAATTAAAGGAAACCCCACCAGTTTCATCATCGTACCATCTGTAATCCCCTCCGGCAGTCGTACCCCCTACCGTTAGATCTACTACACCAGGACCACAATTGCTATTATCAAAAACAGTTGCTAATCCAGGTATTGAATTAATTATTATCTGCACTTCAGTCCTTCCAGGACTTAAACAATTATCCGGACTAGTGGCATCAACATAATAGGATCTCGAATTAGTCAGTGAAGGAGTAACAAAATTATCTCCTTCGAAAAGCGTTGATCCACCTGTTGGGTTTTCAAACCAATTATAGGTAGCTCCCGTAATACCACCACTTGCAGTTGCGGACACTGTGCCAGGCCCACACCTAGATACGTTTGGAACAGTTGGATCAGTAGGCACCTCAAAAGCAATTCCACTAATAACTTTTCTACTACTTGAGATACAACCAGCACTACTAGTTGCCTGAACATAAAAATTAGTGGTCCCAAGAGGAATTGATACTGTATACGTG
>JAJCYL010000184.1 GCA_029262955.1 Cytophagales bacterium
TCCCCCCAAATCGGAGTAGAATCAAAACTTTTTTAAGCACTTATAATGTGGAGTTGGAAATGTACCGTGATACTGGTGAATGGACAAAAGGCATTCAAATAATAAATGAGATTAAATCGTTCTTAGAAACCAACGCTCGGGATGTAAGCGCCGAACATCAAATAACATTCTATTACCAATTTGCCTACATATTCTTTATGGCTAAAGATTATACCAATTCGCTAAAATACCTCAATGAAATAACCTCAGGAAGTTTCAAAGATGTCAGGATTGACATTGCCACCTATGCCAGGTTTCTTAATCTCATGATTCATTTCGAGTTGGGAAATATTATTGTACTTCGATATTCTGTAGACTCTTGCAGGAGATTTCTCCTAAAAAGAAGGCAACCTCAACGGTTTGAAAAAGTGCTCCTCAGATTCTTTAGTAGGATAAGTACCCAACCCCAATCTCAATGGCAGCAACAATTCTTATGGTTAAAAGAAAATCTATTCCTTAAAACTTCTGATACAGATAGAGCAAATATTTTAGACTATTTGAATTATCTCACATGGATTGATGACAATCTGAAGTTCAATCAGAAACAGACAGCTTAATTTATTTCTTACCATCGACAATAATCACAAATTCTCCTTTGGTGACTTTTGTCTCGAAATAGGTACCCAATGCTTCCAATGTATCATTGACCGTTTCTTCGTGAATTTTAGTCAATTCTCGTGAAACAGAGGCCAACCGATCAGGACCAAAATACTCAGCCAGTTGTTTCAATGATTTCACAATCCGGTGGGGAGACTCATAGAAAACTATGGTTCTTGTTTCCTCGGCCAACAACTTCAGCCTCGTTTGTCGACCCTTTTTGTGAGGCAAAAAGCCCTCAAAGACGAAACGATCACAAGGCAGTCCTGATTTTATAAGTGCAGGAACAAAGGCGGTTGGGCCAGGCAAGCACTCCAGGACGATATCGTTTTTAACACACTCCCTGGCCAACAAAAATCCGGGATCTGAAATCCCCGGTGTCCCTGCATCAGATATCAAGGCCATTACAGTGCCTGATTGAAGCTGGGCAATCATTGATTGAAGCGCTTTGTGCTCATTAAAACTGTGGAAGCTTTTTAAGGGTTTCTTTATATCATAATGTTTAAGAAGCTTCTGAGAGGTGCGAGTATCTTCGGCTAAAATGAGATCAACAGATTTTAAAACTTCAAGGGCACGTAAAGTGATATCAGCCAAATTCCCAATAGGAGTTGGAACGAGGTAAAGCGAGGTCTGCTCCATCTATACTAAATCATCTATCGCTTTTGCCAACTTGTGATCATTCTCGGTGACCACGTCGCCGGCATCATGAGTACTTAGCTCAATTGTTACCTGATTGTAAACATTGGACCAATTTGGATGGTGATCCATCTTTTCAGCTATGATGGCAACCCTTGTCATGAACCCAAATGCTTCCGTAAAATCTTTGAACTTGAACGTTCTTGTTAGCTTATTGTCTTTTTCTTCCCACATAGTTTCAAATTACAAAATTCAAAACATAAGGTCCAAAACCAGGGACATTAAAACTCAGCACTCCCTGGAGTTCGGGGGAAGGGGATTACGTCACGAATGTTACCCATTCCGGTGACAAATTGAACCATACGTTCAAACCCAAGTCCAAAACCACTATGAGGCGCAGTACCAAACTTTCTTGTCTCCAGGTACCACCACAAAGTTTCCTCATCAATTCCCATTTCCTTTATTTTGGAATGAAGCTGATCGTAGCGCTCTTCGCGTTGAGATCCTCCTATGATCTCACCGATCCCGGGGAACAAAACATCCATGGCAGCAACCGTTTTACCATCATCATTTTGGCGCATGTAAAAAGCCTTAATTGAAGCCGGATAGTTAAACAAAATCACAGGTTTTTTAAAATGCTTTTCAACCAAAAATCGCTCATGCTCTGATTGCAAGTCCACTCCCCATTCATCGATCAGAAATTGGAACCTCTTTTTCTTATTTGGCTTCGAATTCCTCAGGATGTCAATTGCCTCAGTGTAAGTAAGTCGAACAAAATCATTTTCAGAAATGAATTTGAGGCTTTCGATTAGTGACATTTCCCTGCGCTCTTCCTGCTTCTTGTTCTTCTCTTCATCCATGAGCCGTTTGTTGAGAAACTCAAGGTCATCATTACAATGTTCAAGTACATAATTGATCAAATATTTGAGCATCTCTTCAGCCAAATCCATGCTGTCAACAATGTCGTAAAAGGCCATCTCTGGCTCCATCATCCAAAACTCCGCCAGGTGACGACTGGTGTTTGAATTCTCCGCTCTGAATGTTGGCCCAAATGTGTAGATCTCTGTTAAGGCCAAAGCGGCCAACTCACCTTCTAATTGACCTGAAACCGTAAGGTTGGTTTGTTTTCCGAAAAAGTCCTGGGAATAATCAACCTCACCCTTATCATCTAATGGTGGCGATTTAGGATCCAATGTAGAGACTCTAAACATTTCGCCTGCCCCCTCTGCATCCGAGCCGGTTATAATAGGCGTATGGATGTAAACGAAGCCTTTGTCATGATAGAATTTATGTATGGCGAAAGCCAATGTATGCCTCACTCTCAATACCGCACCAAATGTGTTCGTTCTTGGTCGTAAGTGAGCAATTTCTCTCAAAAATTCCAGTGAATGCTTTTTTGGTTGCAATGGAAATTTCTCCGGATCGGCGGTTCCTAAGATTTCAATTTCTTGAGCCTCTAATTCAATTTTTTGGCCTGCTCCTTGTGATTCAACAACTACACCGGTAACGCTCAAGCTGGCTCCGGTTGTTATCGCATCTAATAGGGACTGATCAAACCGGTCTGAGTCTGCAACCACCTGTAAGTTGTTAATTGTAGACCCATCATTGAGATTGATAAAAAACTGCCTTTTGGTTCTCACCCAACCCTTAACACATATTTTCTCTCCAACTTTAACCTCAGTCAAAGCCGCCTTTACCTTTGTTCTTTTTAAGTCTGCCACAACAATTATTTTACTTCAGAAAACGAGCGCAAAAAAACCATTTTTGGCACTGTAAACCAAGTTTCTTATGACTTGAATCAATTTCGGTACAAAATTTGCTATGTTCTTGGCTTTTGTCCTAAATTTGAGTTTTTCAAAGGACAAAAAAACTTATTAACAACCATCAATTTTGCAAAAGTTAGGACTTACCCAATCCTTAAGCCAGAAGCTGTCTCCTCAACAGATACAGTTCATTAAACTTTTGCAGGTTCCTACAGCCGAGTTAGAAACGAGAATAGAAGAAGAACTGGAAATAAACCCAGCCTTAGAGGAAGGGAAAGAGGAACCCGAGGAAAAGGAGGAAATCGAAGAGCCGGAAGAGTTTGAGGCCAAAGAGGATGACATTAATATTGATGACTACCTACAGGATGACTATAGTGGGTATAAAATGCAGGGTGATGGGCCGAATCCCGATGATGATGACAAGGACATGCCCGTCGCAATTTCCAACTCACTGAATGAGCAGCTTGAAGTTCAGCTGGGATATCTCAATTTGGGTGAGCACGAAGAGCTAATCGGCAAGCAGCTTATTGGCAGTATCGAAAGTGACGGATACATAAGGAGGGAATTAGAGTCTATCATTAATGATCTGGCATTCTCACAAAATGTAGAAACTGACCTTGATGAAGTTGAAAGTATTTTAATCAAAATTCAAACGTTTGACCCTCCGGGGATTGCAGCTCGTAATCTCAAAGAATGCCTTCAATTGCAACTCGAAAGAAAATTAGAAGACGGGGAAGAGGTTGAAGTTGCCATGCGGATTGTATCTGATTGCTTCGATGAGTTTACGAAAAAGCATTACGACAAAATCATTAAGAAACTGGGAATAGCTGATGAGGAAGTCTTAAAAGATGCCGTTGATGATATTACTAAACTCAACCCTAAACCTGGCGGCACATCTACCGGTTTAGTTAAGACTCAATATCTTATTCCAGATTTTATCCTGACTGCAAATGATGGCAACCTGGAACTATCCTTAAACTCTAGAAATGCTCCTCAATTGAAAGTCAGTCGGTCTTATAACGATATGCTTCATGCCTATGGCAAAAGCGACAAAAAAGATAAGAAGCTGAAGGAGACCGTTTCTTTTGTAAAGCAAAAATTAGATGCAGCCAAATGGTTCATTGATGCTATTCGACAACGACAGAATACCTTGTTGAATACGATGAATGCCATATTGCAGTATCAGTATGACTTCTTTTTGGAAGGAGATGAAAGCAAACTCAAACCGATGATTCTTAAGGACATCGCAGATAGAATTAATATGGATATATCAACTGTTTCAAGAGTGGCAAACAGTAAATCCATTCAAACGGATATCGGTATTTTTCCTTTGAAATATTTCTTTTCGGAAGGTATCGCAACTGATTCCGGCGAGGATGTTAGTAGCAGGGAAGTGAAGCAGGTGTTGAAAGAGTTAACTGACAACGAGGATAAGAAAAAGCCTCTTTCTGATGACAAGCTTGAGCGGCATCTTAAAGACAAAGGTTATAACATTGCGAGAAGGACGGTTGCAAAATACCGTGAACAACTTAACATTCCCGTGGCCCGCTTAAGGAAAGAACTCTAAGAATGAAAGCCCTTTCTTTAGTAATCAATCCCTTGCTGATGCCAACAGCAATATTCGCAATCATTTTCTATTTCGCCCCTGAAGCAGCCAAGCCGATTAATATTGAGCAGGGGCCACGATTAATAGGATCAATCGCATTGACAACAATATTGTTGCCTATTATCAGCCTCCTGACTCTCAGATTCACCTCATCAATCAGCAGCTTTTGGTTAGAAGATCGTAAAGAAAGAGTTTTGCCATTTTTCATTATGGCTGTTTACTATGGAGCAACCGCTTATCTGCTGATTAGTCGAATTCCGGTTAATGATTTCTTCACCGTTATTCTGATTACTATGACCTTAATGGTAGTGGTCATATCGTTGATCACTATTTATTGGAAAATAAGTGTGCATAGTACTGCCTTATGTGGGCTGGTCGGTTTCATACTGGGACTAATTTTAAAAGTTCCATCAGCTGAATTGCTATATCCACTAATTGCCAGTATACTTTTAGCAGGAACGGTAATGTCCGCCAGGCTAGCGTTGAATGCACATACACCAGGTCAAATTATGGGCGGATCATTAGTCGGTTTTTTTATGGGAGCAGGTTCAATTTTGATATTTACCTGATGAGATTCAGTTATATTCTAATAAATTTTTAAATTTCTTGTCTAAAGCAACAATGTGGAAATAAAAATCCATGAGCTGGCGGAATTAGCGGCCAGGTATATCAACACCACCAACAGAAATATCTTCCTAACTGGAAAGGCAGGAACCGGGAAAACAACATTCCTCAAATACATTGTCGATAACACTTATAAAAACACCGCGGTAGCTGCACCAACTGGTATTGCTGCCATTAACGCCGGCGGGGTCACCCTTCATTCACTCCTTCATTTACCATTCGGGGCATTTATACCACAAAATATTTCATTTACATCCGGAGATAGTTTTACACAAGTCAATACGCCTTCGTCGGTGGTAGCAAATAGTAAGTTCAATACGACCAAAAGGGAGCTTCTTCGTGAACTCGAGCTACTGATTATTGACGAGGTAAGTATGCTCCGATCGGATCTCCTGGATTGCATCGATACCATGCTTCGACATGTCAGGAGGAATAAATCAAGGCCTTTTGGTGGAGTTCAAATCCTTTTCATAGGTGACTTGTACCAGCTTCCTCCGGTAGTCAAAGACCATGAGTGGACATACCTTCAAAAACATTATTCAAGTTCCTATTTTTTCGATGCCATCGCACTAAAGGATGAACGCCCCATATACATTGAACTGGATACCATATACCGTCAAAGTGATGCGATCTTCATTGGTATCCTTAATCGTTTAAGGGATAATGTTCAAACAACAGAAGACCTGGCACTTCTCAACACTCACTTTCGACAAAACCTATCTGGTGAAATGAAAAGTGGCTATGTCTATATAACTACTCATAACCACAAGGCAGATAAAATCAATAAAGATGAACTTGATAAGATTGAGCAACCAGTAGTTCATTTCAGGGCAGAAATTGAAGGCGATTTTCCGGACAATCTCTTCCCCCTATCGGATGATGTTCAATTTAAAATTGGCGCCCAGGTTATGTTTATAAAAAATGATCTGGAAGCCGAAAAGCGTTATTTCAATGGCAAAATAGGCAAGGTAACTTCACTTTCAGCTGATTCAATTGGTGTCACTTGTGAGGAGGGTTTTGAAATTAGTGTTGAACCACATCAATGGGAAAACAAAAAATACTCGCTCAATAAGGAAAGCAATCAGATCGAAGAGAGAGTTGTTGGAACATTTCAGCAATTTCCTTTGAGATTGGCTTGGGGTATTACTGTCCACAAAAGTCAAGGTTTGACTTTTGAAAAAGCTATCCTCGATCTGTCTGGTGCTTTTGCCCCGGGTCAGGTTTATGTGGCATTGTCCCGGCTTACATCCCTCGAGGGACTGGTACTTTCCACGGCGCTGCCTCAGTCCGGTTTAGCAATTGACGATGCAGTCACTTCGTTCGGTTCAACTAAGTCCGACAGGGGTCAATTGCAGCACGGCTTGACAGAGGATAGAAAAGTTTTTTTGCAAGAACTCATTTCCAGGGCATTTAATTTTGCTCCCTTACTGAGAGATCTTAATTATCACCTTCAAGGCTTTAATAAAGAAGAAACCAGGTCTGCTAAGCAGCAATACCTTGACTGGACCAAAGAACTTATAAATGAGACTTTTCCACTAAAAGAGATCGGAGACAAATTCATTCGGCAAGCCAATCAAATCATTGAAACGGAATCGGACTTTTTGCCTAGGCTTCATGATAGAGTAACTAAAGCAAAAGAATATTTCTCTCCGTTATTTTCAGGTTTTTCTGAAAAAATAGCCGAGCATGAAAAATTGGTAAGAGCCCGAAAGAAAGTGAAAGGCTACCTAACTGAGTTGAAAACTGTAAGCCAACTTTACACAAAGCAAACCCTTCTACTGTCAAAAGTTCAGCTACTTACGGAAAGTATGGTTCAAAACCGGCTCCTCACTAAAACGGAATTAACAGATGCAATTCCTAAGAAACCAAAGACTGAAAAAGTCCAAAAAACTCCCACAAGAGAGATCTCTTTTGAGATGTTCAAAAAACCTATGACTGTCTTAGAAATTGCAGCGGAAAGAAACTTAGTCACAGGGACTATAGAAGGACATCTCAGTCATTATGTGGAGACTGGAGATTTGCCGGTTATTCATTTCTTATCAAATGACAAGTTGGATAAAATTCTAAAAATAGCTGGGGAGGTTGACTATCAAACTGGGCAAATAAAGAGTAAGCTTGGCCCAGATTATTCATATACGGATATAAGATTCGCTATGGCCCACTATCAGTACAACCAGTCATCGAAACCAAAAAAGACAGACTAATTTGCGAGAAACATTTTTTGCAAAGCATTCCAGAGTTTCCTTTTCAAAGATTCCTCAGCTTCCAACATTTCCAGGTCATCAGATACCAACATTTTATTTCCCACCTTTTGATGGACAATATATTTTTCATCCGCTGAAAAATCACCGAAGACCAAATAGTGTTTATGCCCGGATTGAAGATCCAGATGATCAACATAGTCCGCATTTGATA
>JAJCYL010000185.1 GCA_029262955.1 Cytophagales bacterium
TTTTCACCAACTAATTGGTAAAATTCAACAAGTCCTTCCCGAGCTCTGGTCTTTTTTGATTTGGCTGTTGCAATTGCCTCCTTTATCTCGTTCTTGTCGATGTTGTCATCAGCACCGGCAATTAGAATACTTACCAGAACAGGTGCTTTTAACAATACTTCAATTTCGTCGTCTCTAAGATTCTTTAATTCTGGGATCATTTTAATGGTTTGGCCAATCGATTTCGTCACGAAAATAAAGATATTTCTCGCTATTATTAATAGGTGAAATTACTTATATCCAAAAAACACTCCTAATTCTTTTAAAAACGCTTCTCAATTGTCATTAACTTAGTAAAAGTCCAATACCGAAGGTGACAACAAAAAGAAGCGTAGTTATGGCCATTTGCTTCAAATAAGGGTCCAAATCTGCTGGTTGAACCTTCTTGGTTACGGCTAATCCATTAATTAGCAGCAGAGGGGCACTTAACAAAAAAATTAACTGCGTGTAGCCTGAAAAATTTAGAACCACAAATGCTATTGAAGCTATGAGACCAAGGACTAGTAAAGTCCAATGATAAATAATCGCATTTTGGCGACCAATCCTTACAGGGATTGACATTTTACCTGCGAGACGATCTGATTCTAGATCTCGAATATTGTTTACGTTAAGTACTGCTACAGAGAAGAGACCACAGCTCAAAGCCGGTAGCGCCACTGTCCAATCGAGAGATTTGGTAAAGAGGAAATAGGTACCCATGACCCCTATTAACCCAAAAAATATTAAAACAGAAAAGTCTCCCAATCCGGCATATCCATAAGGGTTTTTGCCTGCAGTATAGGTAATGGCGGCAATAATTGCCATGACCCCAAGAGCAAGGAAAAGAAGGAATATTTGAAAATCTCTTCCAAACGCGAACCATAAGAGGCTAATACCTGAAATCAGAGAAAGAATTGCAACTATTTTGATGGCTAATCGCATTGAGTCGAGAGAGATAATACCGGATTGAACGGCACGAGATGGACCTTCTCTGTCTGCCGAATCTGCACCATGGATTGAATCACCATAGTCGTTAGATAAATTGGACAGAATTTGAAGAAAAACGGTAGTCAATATGCAAAAAAGAAAGACCAGACTATCAAATGCGCTATGATAAGCAGCTAAAAAAGCACCCATACCAATGCAGGCCAGTGAAAGAGGGAGTGTTCGTGGCCTAGAAGCTTCAATCCAGGGTTTAATTGTCATAGTTACATTCTTTCCGGGGCCTTCACCCCGAGCAAAGCCAATCCCTTTTTCAGGACGTTGGCAACTTGAATAGATAAAACTACACGTAATGAAGTGATTTTTCGATCTACATCTCCAAATATTGACAATTCTGTATAAAACCGATTGTATTCTTTGGCCAGGTCATAAACATATTGAGCGATTACAGATGGTGCGTAATTCTCCGCAGCTTCATAGATTTTTTCAGGATATTGAACAAGTAGTCTTATTAGCTCTAATTCCTGGGTCTCCAAATCAGAGTTGTTCGATATATCTGTAGGAATGTCGGATTCATTTGCCCTCCTGATGATTGCAGATATCCTTGAATGGGTGTACTGAATGAATGGCCCGGTGTTGCCCTGAAATTCGATAGACTCTTCAGGGTTGAAAAGCATTCGTTTCTTTGGGTCTACTTTTAAGAGGTAGTATTTCAAAGCACCCAACCCCAAAGTGTGGTACAGCGCTTGCGCCTGCTCCCTGTCAAATCCTTCAATTTTCCCAAGTTCCTTGGTTTTCGACTCCGCTTTGTCCCTCATTTCATCAATGAGCTCGTCCGCATCAACCACTGTCCCTTCTCTTGACTTCATTTTACCTGATGGCAAATCAACCATGCCATAGGATAAATGATAGAGCCCTTCAGCATACTTACGGCCCAATTTTTTTAGTATTAGAAATAATACCTTGAAGTGATAGTCCTGTTCATTCCCCACAACATATATACTCTTTTCGAATGGGTAATCTTGATGTCGCATATCAGCTGTCCCAAGGTCCTGCGTCATATAAACAGCCGTACCATCAGAGCGTAATAACAGCTTTTTATCTAGTCCATCACTCTCCAGATCAACCCATACTGACCCATCATCATTTTTATAAAAAACACCTGATGCTATTCCTTCTTCAATGAGATCTTTTCCGAGCAGGTAAGTGTCAGATTCGTAATAGAATTTGTCAAAATCGACACCCATTTTTTCGTAGGTTGTATTGAAACCGTCATATACCCAACCATTCATTTTTTTCCACAAACCGACGGTTTCGGGATCTCCGCCCTCCCACTTTTTGAGCGTTTCCTGAGCTTCCACAAGGATTGGTGCTTCTTTTTTTGCTTGATCAGGGCTGGTGCCATTGGCTGTCAGAGATTCAATCTCTTTTTTATATTCCTGGTCAAATCTTACGTAGTACTTGCCAATGAGATGATCACCTTTAAGGTTTGCCGATTCTGGTGTTTCTCCATTTCCGTACTTTTCATAAGCAACCATAGATTTGCAAATGTGGATTCCTCTATCGTTGATTATTTGAACTTTTCGCACTTCATAGCCACTGGCTTTTAGGATTTCAGCCGTAGAATAGCCAATGAAGTTGTTTCTTAAATGTCCAAGATGCAGGGGCTTGTTCGTATTTGGAGATGAATATTCAACCATGACCTTTC
>JAJCYL010000186.1 GCA_029262955.1 Cytophagales bacterium
TGACACCCTGCAAACTACATTTGAGTATGATGGTTTCAATATGCTATGGGAACATGCTACAGGCATTGATTCCGGACCATACAACAAAAGGGAAGGAATATCTTTTATAGGCAATAATGGTACGCTTGTGGTGAACAGAGACGGTTATGAAGTTTTAGTTGAGCGTGTGCCTATCAACTACTCAGAATACTCGGGTGATAGAATGGAGCCAATTGCCCCGGCTAAAACTCCAAAGGGAGTCAGTTACCTTGATTTACATACAAAGAATTTTGCTGAGGCTATTAAAGCCAATGATGCATCCATTTTAAACACGCCAATTGATAAGGGGAGTCTGGCTGCTATAAATTGCCAAATGGGTAATATCGCTTACAAAACTAAAAGGAAGGTGAATTGGGATCAAGCAAAGGGACAATTTATAAATGATGAGGAGGCCAATAAATTAACGAAAGCGAAATACAACAATGGGTGGGAGTTGCCCAAAGTTTAAGCCTTTTTAGTTGTTGTCTTGCTCAAAATGAGTCTCTTTCTCAGATACTCCTGACGTTATTTGTTAAGGATGTTGGATATATTTGAGTAGTCGGTATATGGTAAGTATAGTTACATTTTGATAGCATACTGACTTGTTGTGATTCATCTGCACTTTCAGGGCGTGACTTCAAATTGGGTTAAAAATAATCGGGAACTATTGTGCAAAACTGATTGTTCGCATCTTGCAAGCAGAACAAACCTGCTTAAGTAGAAGGCAGCTAAGAAAGCTCGCTTAAGGGATAGCAGCGAAGGAAGCAGAGGTTGGGGCTGACAAAAGCTGCAAACCAGACTAAATCATCACTTTTCCTTTCTCGGATTTTCACCCAGGTGGGATGGCAGGAAAATGAGGGCTGATGAGCACCAATAGCCGTGTTGTTGGCTGGTGGCCAAAAGTGCAGGCCGGTGGTGTGCTGGCCGTGGGATACATTCATTTTCCAAAAGACTTTTTGCTTCGTTTTTCGTCTTTGAAAAATGAAGGCCACTCCGGCAGGAGAAAAGCTGGTCATAAGATTGAAACCGGAGTGAACTGCTGCTCTTGAATAAACAAACGAAATCACAACATAATGCATAAAGCATTTGGGGACTTCTGATCTTCTGTGGCTTTTAGCAGAAATGGCTACATTTGAAAAGGCCGTTGTATTGGAGCAGACGCTTCATGCAAAGGTCGTTGTGGGGAATTGGAGTTACTGGTAAAGGACGCCGATTTCCGGTAACTTTGGGTATGATTAAATCTGCATACCTGGACACATCAGTCTTTGGAGGATATTGACGAGGAATTTTCCGCAGATACAATTCCTTTTTTTGACCGAATAGCAGATGAAGGGATCGAAGTAATAATTTCAGAATTGCTCGAGGACGAACTTTCGAACGCACCTGATTTCGTAAAGGAACTCTTCAACACGATTCTTAGTAGACAAACTCGATTTGTCAGCGGACGGCAGAAGTTGAAAAGTTGGCTGAGACATATATAACCGAAAAAGTTGTCGGTCAGACAAGCTTTGCTGATTGTACTCATATTGCGCTTGCTACAATCAATAAGGTCGACATCTTAGCAAGTTGGAACTTTAGACATATTGTGAATATTGATAGAATCAGGGGGTACAACTCTGTCAACATGAAACTTGGTTATTCAATTTTAGAAATCAGAACACCAAAAGAATTCAACAAATATGACTGGCAAAAATGTAAAAACTGTCAAGGGGTTGGTCAAGCAACTGAGAAGTATTCGCGATAAAATGAACGCTGAACTGGAACGTATGACCCCGGAACAGCGAACAGAGTATTTCCGCAAAATGCGAGCGAAAAGCTACTCCCCACAACATTATGCATGATAGCATTTGGGTACATCTGATTATCCGTTGCTTTCAATAGATTTAGCTACATTTGAATAAGACCAGGGCATTGGAGCAGACGCTTCATGGGTCGTTGTAGCGAATTGTCTCTGTTTCTTTTGCGGGATTTTAAGAGACGCAGGTAATAAAGGCTCTCATGATAAGGTTATTAGACATTCTTAACGGAAGACTCTTCCCTGTAGTGCCTTGTCAGTTTGATTTAACTGCTTACCATGTGATCAGCCAGCTAAATGATGAATGGGAGCTTTAGTAGGTCAATCTATTCCAATATAACGATCACCTCATCCTGGTTGAACCCGGCAAATAGACCAAAGCCATCCTCTAAATTAGATCTAACTTGAACTGGTTCCGCAAACGGGTCATTTCTTACTGAAAGTTGCAACCTCGTAGTGACATGATACCAATAATTTTCTTCCGTTAGATTTCGTAGGGCGAAGCGTACATTTAGCGTGCTAAATTCCTCTCCAGCATTTCCCCGGAGAAATCTAACCAGCAGCTGAGCTGCGATGCTAAAGCTGATTTCATATTCCTGGCCATCAAAGATTGCATCTCTAAAAAATATACCGCCAGGTAGTGTCTGATACTCAGATAAGATGTCATCCTCATTGGTATCCAAATTCAATTCAGGATTATTCACCCTCAACTGAGGGCCAAAGATGTTGTTAACGTTCAGGCTAGTTTCATCAGGACTTATCTCGACAAACAAGTGATAGAAATTAGGCTGATTTCCCGGATCCTTAAATCTTAACCTGGCATTAGCCCCGGTGACGGCGATCTGATTCACATCTTCAACCATCACGGTATCTAATTCCACGGTGAGAATTTCAACCTTGTCCGGGATTCGGGATTCGGCTTCAATAGTTCCAATTCCTTCGGACGATAGGATCAAACGATACTGCGAACCCGCCTGAGGTTTTATGTTGGAAAGGTACATTCCGGTAGCCGGAAATTGTCCACCAATATCAAAACCATTCAAGAAATACTCCTGGATATCTACTAATTGAGGAGATGGAAGCAACACATCATTCTCAAACACACTTATTTCGGCATTCGGAATACCGAATTGGGAAATGGAAGTGGTATCGACAATGGATTTAGATTGTGAAATTACAAAAATCCAATCATGATTATCCCCTGCTCCAAATGAACTGTAAACGTTCAGTTTAGGGGATTGAGCCGGAATAGCCAGATCGGCACTTTGTTCGCATGCCGAGATCAAAGCTAAAAGAGTGAAACCCTTATAAAAAGTTGAAAATCTGATCATTTCTTAAAAATTAAATTGATAGGCTATGGATGGAATAATAGGAAAATATGATTGCTCGATAAACCTTAGGCGATGAACGCCATCCTTATCTCGTCGGAATTCTCTCTTTATAAAGAAGGGGTTTCTCCGGCTGTAGGCATTGTATATGCTAACAATCCACTTGCGTTCTCCATGTTTTTTCTTTTTGGCAAAAGAGGCGCTGAGGTCTAGTCGGTGGGTTGTCCTCATTCTGAAGCCATTCCTTTTCTCAATATCCTGCAACACACCGAGACCGCGACGGGCGATTAATATTAACTCCCCGGAATATTCCTGTAGCGGTAGCGTCAGGGCAATCCCAGAAGTATACACCCAACTCCCGGACAACAGCACATTGTCTTTCAACCTGTGAGTAAGAGATAAATTGAAATTATGCCTTCTATCGAATTTAAACGGAAAGCGTCGACCCTGATTGATGACCTCAAATTGTCTGTTTGACCAGGAAAGCGTATAACCCAACCATCCGGTAGTACGGCCAAATCTTTTTTCAATTTGAAGTTCGGTACCGTATGCCCTGCCATTCCCAGCTTCAACTTTATCCTCCCAATTGGCCTCCCTGTTTAAAAAGCTTGCTCCTTCTTCATATTCAATCAGATTATTCATCTGTTTGAAATAGCCTTCCAAAGAAATCTGATATTGGTCTGCCAGGTCAAATGCCAACCCAGCCGCATACTGGTTCGATTCCTGTGGTTCAACCTGGTCTGTAGAAGGCACCCAGAGATCAGTAGGCAGACCAACCCCGGAATTAGTGAGTAAATGAATGAATTGGATCATTTTTGAGTAGGATGCTTTGAACGCCAGGCCAGGAAAAACGAGATACCGAATGCCTACTCTGGGCTGCCAGGATTTGTAAAGACTGTCTGCTACATCAAAGGCAGAGAACCGCAACCCCAGGTTGGCGCTAAAACGTGAAGAAATGGTTAGCTCATCTTCAAAATACAAATTGTATTCAGTGGCGGGTGTTTTCAAGGCACCCACAACAGTATCCATTTTGAAACTGCTCTCAAATGCAGTAATTCCTGGAGTGAAGTTATGGGCTATTATATTGCCCCCCCATCTAATATAATGGGCTGGGCTGGGGATAAAATCAAAATCCATATTGGCTGACCAGTCTTCAATCCCGGATTGCGCATCTAATCTTCGAATGACCGTAATCGTATCTTCAAGGGATCTCTCTTCATGAAGATGCCGGTCTTTGGTTCTAAAAGTGTAATCACTGTATACTAGGCTGATGTTGCTGAATAGCTTATCGCTGATCACATGATTCCACCTAATGATAGAGGTAGTATTACCCCACCTCAAACTTGCGTCGTTCTCGGTTCTATCGGGGAGCTCGGGATTGTTTTGATCCTCGGTGGTGAATTTTTCATTTTCGAAAGCTTTATCCCTGCCATTGTAAATGCTAAAAAGCACTCGATCTCTCGAAGAGAACCGGTGATTCAGCTTAATATTAAGGTCGTAAAAATTATACCCGGTTTCACCTCTCCTGCTGTTCAGGAACGGCTTGCCTACAAGGTCGAAGAGGGTTCGCCTCCCTGACACCATAAAAGATGTGGTGCCCTTCTTAATCGGGCCTTCAAGGGTGAATTTCGACGAAATAAAGCCCAACGTAGCATTACCTTTTAACTTCTGATTATTTCCCTCCTTCATTTTAATGTCAATCACAGAAGATAGTCTGCCACCATACCTAGCCGGAAAGGAACCTTTGATCAACTCAACGTTACTGATGGCACTGCTGTTAAATACGGACAAGAAACCGAAAAGATGAAAAGCGTTATATACAGGAACTCCATCCAGAAGGATCAAATTCTGGTCCTGACTCCCACCCCTAACGAATAAACCACTTGAGCCCTCGTGCCCGCCCTGAACACCCGGCAGGAGTTGTAGAACTTTTAAAACATCCACCTCACTTCCCAATGCGGGCATGGACTCTATTTGACGGGAAGTCAGGTTAATTGAGCTCATCTGTGTCATTTCATGTAGGGGAATCGGTTTATTGGATAGTATGACCACCTCTTCAAGTGTTTGACCTGCTTCCAGGTCAATATTTATTTCTAGATCCGAATTGAGGAATAACAGACGGCTATCCTCACTGTAACCAACATAGGAATATTTCAAATGAATGGAATCGGAGGGCAGTGTAAGACTATAATAACCATAATAATTACTCACCGTTCCTTTTCCCGACCTGACATCAAAAATATTTACACCCAAGAGGTCTTCTCCACTTCCTTTTTCCCTGACATAACCGTGAATAGTGAATTTTTCTTTTACTGAAGCTCGAACTTTATCTACCTTAATCTCTTTATCCAATTGATTTTGTCCATGAGAAGCAAATGACAGTGCAACCATGCCGACTGTAAAAAACATACAATTAAAGATCAGGATAGACTTTCTCATAACTGTCCGTAACTGAAGTGATTAATTGTTTGATTGGACGGTAAATAAATACTAATCCGTTCTTTGTAAGTTAACCAATTCAGAAGTAATTAGAAATAAAATGGCGTTCATCCTATTTATACTTAGGTATGCCCTGGCAAACCGACGCTATTGGTTACATCTCGTTTATGAATTAGTGAATATCCGACTTCTTAGTGGGTTGACTCTGATGAAATAGAAAGTACAATTCATCTCGTGTCGCCTGCCTGTCGGACTTCGGCAGGGCCTCCTACTGTTATTATTAAATGGCTAGCTAATCCGTGGCACCCTCTCACTGCTACTCGCCTAACCGGCATGGCTTGAAGACCCCTCACACTGGGGATTCTCCCTCGCGGCGGCTCTGCTTTTAAGTTATGAAAGCACTGATCCAAGTTCGGATCTTACCAAAAGGCGGCTCTCCTTCAAAAGCTCTGCTTAAATCAGAGAAAAATGAACATCGCAACAACAATATGCATGACAGCATTGATCGGCGGTGAACATAGCCGTTCTTTTCAAAGACATTAGCTATTTTTGATTAAGCCGGTGGGGCAGTACTGACGTTGCATACATTGGGCTTCGTTAGCTTTCATGGGTACTCATCCTGCAAATTACACTCATTAATAAAACATAATTAGCATTTAATCGTCTTTATTTGTAGACTTACTACAAAAATTGAATATAAATGATACTTGAAATCCGTTTAAGTAACTTTTTTTCTATCAAAGAGGAAGTTATTCTTGATTTAAGAGCTGGAAATATTCAAACCAAACAGGCAAAGGAACTGAAGGATCACTTTTTCACTCATGAGAAAGATAACATTCTGAAATCTGTAGCTATTTACGGTGCTAATGCTTCCGGTAAGAGTAACGTCATAAAAGCTATCCGATTTTGCTGTCGAATGATATTCCAATCTCACTTAAACAATGAGAATAGTATTTTCAACTTCCTTCCTTTCAAGTTTGATGGGTTCGAAAGTGCGCCAAGCCTTTTCTTTATTCGATTTGTATCCAACAATGTCGAGTTTGAATATTCCTATTCTCTTACAAGAAAGGAAATAATCACGGAAGAACTCTATCATTATCCGCATGGAAGAAGAGCGAAAATTTTCGTTAGGGATGAAAGAATTTCGGGAGAAAAGAAAGATAAATATTCCTTCTCAAATACCATTAAACGACCTTTAGATGTTGCTGAGAATACATCTACTAAGACTCTTTTTATATCTAGGGCCAGTCAAATGGACCGAGGTATTGGAAAGGAACTATTTAACTACTTTAATGAGCAATTTATTCTTGGCTATACCGGTTTTAACAGCCACTCATTAGAACACAATTTGATTAAAAACAAAGAGTTTCTTCTTAAGGCTCTTCAAATCGCCGAC
Source organism: Cytophagales bacterium (assembly GCA_029262955.1). Lineage (GTDB taxonomy): Bacteria > Bacteroidota > Bacteroidia > Cytophagales > Cyclobacteriaceae > JAJCYL01. Next base: position 6,977 of record JAJCYL010000186.1, read on the forward strand.
AGTGATATTATAGATATCTCCTACACTAAGGAGAAGATCAAACTAAAATCCTTTCAAGTTTCATTTAATAGTGAGAATGCACCAATTAGCAATGAAGAATCTGAGGGTGAAGTTCTTAAAATAGTTACTTATCACAAGGCATCTCCAAATATTGCCTTCGATTTTGATACAGAAGAATCTGAGGGTACAAAAAAGCTTTTCGCTATACTTCTTAGCATACTAGATATTGTAAAGAAAAACAAAACACTACTTATCGATGAAATAGAAACAAGTCTACATTCTAATATCGTTGAGTTCATTGTTAACCTATTCAATGCCAGTGAAAAGGCTCAATTGATATTTACAACACATAACACTAATCTTTTGAATCTTCGAAAGATCAGAAGGGATCAGGTGTTTTTTGTTAATAAGCTTGAGGATGGTTCAAGTGACCTCTATTCTTTATTTGATTATAAAGATTTTCGTGAGAATATGGACGCTGAGAAAGGATACTTGCAGGGAAGATTTGATGCAATTCCTTTTATTGACGAAACACAATCTAGCCTTAAAACCATTTTGGATGGCGAGTAGAAGAAAATCTCGTGGAAAACGAATTAATCCAACCTATTTTGTTTTTTGTGAAGGTGAGTCAGAGGAGGAATATATAAAATTCTTACGAAGCGTATACAGAATTCCAATCGAAATTAATTCTAAGCGAGCTGGTGACAAAATTTCACAACGATTTATAAACGGTTATCTGAAAACAAAAACAAGACATAAAAAAGATGAAGTATTTCTAATGTTCGATCTAGATGTAGAAGGAATACTTGAAAAATTGAATGAACTTAATGGTATTCTTTTAACTTCTAATCCATGTCTTGAACTGTGGTTCGTACTGCATCATAGAGAACAAAGAGCTCATATATCGACAACAAACTGCATCAGAACACTTCAAGAAATATGGCCGAACTACGATAAGGGCAGACTGGCAGAAAATCAAAAAAGAGAATTACTGGAATTCCTTGTCTTAGCTATAGAAAGATCCAAACAGCTTCAGTGCCATAACAATCCTTCAACTACTGTCAATGAGTTCATCAGATATTTAGAAAACACAAAAAGAACTAAAAACGAAAGCTAACAAACGAGATAGCACATGCCTCCAGGTAGTTACTTGAAACTAATGAGCAAATCTATTTCCCTATACTTTGATAAATATCTTCTTTTTATAAAGTAACAATCCAAACAACCAGCAAATGAAGACAATGAACACGGCAAAAAACAGAGATGCCAGTTTGAGTTGATTGGGCAGTGCAGCGGCAAAAACTTCATTGAACAACCAGCCATAGAGCTGGATGGTTTCACCAGCTGCATTCTCCCATGTTGCGATGTAAAGCATAACCCTCACAATCACGCCTGATAGCACATAAATGATCAGCGGGTTCATTCCAAAAATAACAAAGACTCTGGTCCAATTCTGATGACCCCTTATGTCAATAAACTCTATCAATAGGCCCAATACGGCGCAGGCAATCCCACCCGAATAAACGACGTAAGAACTAGTCCACAAGGGCTTATTTATCGGAAAATTCAGATCCCATACCAAGCCAATAAAAATGGATAATGTTCCAACAATAAGCAGGTTTTTAACTAAAGTGCCTTTATCCCTATTCTGCTTAATTAGTCCTCCAATGAGGTAACCAAAGATCACAGTAACAGCGGCTGGTATGCTGCTAAAAATTCCCTCGGGGTCAAAAGGAATACCAAATCCCTTATAAATATGATTTCCGCCTAAAATTGCCAAATCGATAGTACCGGCAAAGTTAGTCTCCAGAGAATAGGGGTTCTCGCCTCCCAATAAATACATTGCTGCCCAATAAAAGACCAATATGAATCCCCCTGCCTTCCAAAGATGTTTAGTAGGTACTGCAAGACAGATGAAAGCCCCAATCCCGTAGGCCAAAGCGATTCGTTGGAGCACCCCTAATATTCGCAGTGTAGGCAATGACCGGTTGTAAAAGGGGAAGTAATTAAGTGTAAGACCAATCAGGAATATAAGTAATACTCGCTTCAGGATCTTTTTCGTTGTAGCAGCATCCAGCCTTTGATCATATTTAGAAAAGGAGAGAAACATGGAAACACCCACAATAAAGAGGAAAAATGGAAACACCATGTCTGTTGGGGTAGCGCCATCCCACTTCGCATGCAATAGAGGCAAATATACATGCGACCAGGACCCGGGAGTATTTACGAGAATCATGAATGCAATAGTCATTCCACGGAATACATCCAGGGCCAGGAGGCGGTTATTTTGTTGGGTAATCCCTTCGTTCATATTTATGGATTTTCAAGTTCGTGATAAAGATAGATTAGTAGAATTGCTTGTCATATTGGATCAAGGCCACTTTCAAAATACAGCGGTTGTAAACTATACCTGACTTATAGCATGCTAATCTAATGAGTCTGAAGTTGATGATTAACTTCTCCTAACTCAGATAAAAATCAAAAAAAGGTCCAACTGAGACACTTGAACAGTTCTCTCTTGAGGGAATTAACCAGTAGGAGATAAATTGGACGGCTTCAGGCGGGCATGGGTTATTGATTATCCAAAAGACTTCCCGCCTGCCAAAGTACGTGGTACGGCGGACAGGTTTGCTTCCCCGCATCCAGTGCGGGGCAGGCTGTTTTTGGCCTTTCAAAAATGAAAGCCTCTCACGCTGTCGCTGAAGGTTTTGCAGCATAGGCGCCCGACAGGAGAAAAGCTGGTGATATGATTGAAAGCGGAGTTAATTACTGCTCTTGAATAAACCATGAAATCACAACAGAATGCATAAAGCATTTGGGCACTTCTGATCTTCAGCAGCTTTTAACAGAATTAGCTACATTTGAAAAGGCCGTTGTGTCGGAGCTGACGCTTCATGCATGGGTTAGCATCAATCATCAGAACTAAAAAATGAATTTCAAACTATATCCTGAATCGCCAGAACTTAATAACTATGACTTCATTAAGCCATCCCTTGAATTTCGAAATTCAGTAAGTGGAGTCATATTTGCAATTGCAATATTCTTTCTTTTTTATCTTCTTTTGATAGCGATCGCAGCTGTAGTAATGTTCGCTGCGGGCTGGGCAGGAATTACCATCATAGCGGCTAAACCCAGTTTTATTACTCTTGCTGCAGGCGTTGGAATAATTGCCTTAGGCATAATGCTGTTTGTTTTCCTTTTCAAGTTCATTTTTTCACGAACCAAAGACGAAAACCCTTACAGGTTAGAGATTAAAGAAACTGAGCATCCCGAACTTTTTTCCTTTATAAAAAACTTGAATAAGGACACTCAAACAAAATTCCCAAAAAAGATTTTCTTATCTCCGGAAGTCAATGCCATGGTTTTTTACAACTCTAGTTTTTGGAGTCTGTTCTTTCCGATGAGGAAGAATTTGGAAATTGGTTTAGGTCTTGTCAATTGTCTCAATGTGAGTGAGTTTAAAGCAGTACTTGCTCATGAATTTGGACACTTTTCCCAAAGAAGTATGAAAATTGGGAGCTACATCTACACTGTTAACAATGTGATTTATAACCTAGTGTATGAATATGACAATTGGGATAACACACTTTCGAACTGGGTACAGACAGGTGGAGTTTTTGGGTTCTTCGCAGGTATAACATTTTGGCTTGTTGAGCGAGTAAGAAGTATTTTGAAAGTCGCTTATAATCTGATTAATGTCAGTTATATGAAGCTTTCAAGAGAAATGGAATATCACGCAGATTTAATAGCAATTAGTGTCAGTGGAAATGAGTCTTTCAAAAGTGCGCTTAGAAAAATTGAGTTTTCGTCTTTTGCTTATGATTATACTACTGGATTTCTCAACTCATTAGCAGCAAATGAAAAAGCTTCTGAAGACATTTATCTGAATCATTCATTTACAACCTCATTTCTAGCCAGGCATAACAAGATTTCTGTTCAAGAAGGGAATCCCAACATCACTGACGAGGATATTGAAAACAATGTCATAAAGTCCAGAGTGAACATAAAAGATCAGTGGGCAACTCACCCAACCTTGAAAGAAAGAGAACAGAATATTGGAAAAGTTAACATAGAGGCTCAAGTAAACACGGATTCTGCATGGACTATCTTCTCCAACCCCGAGAAAGTGAAAAAAGAAGTGACAAGAAATCTATATAAGATTGGATTTCCAAATGTCGAATTCAAACCTTTGGATGGGAATGAATTCCAAGACTTTGTTCAAACGGAAATCAACAAATTCAAAATTTCTGAAGATTATAATGGTTTCTATGAGAATAGGTATCTGTCAACTTTTAAACTTAAAGAGCTAATCAATTCTGGTACTTCAAAAAAATTCGAGGAACTCTATTCTAAAGAGAATGTTGAGAAAATAAAGAGGCTGGAATCAAACAAGCTTGACTTTGAAATTTTGGGACAAATCAGTCTCAAGCAAATTCAAACCAAGTATTTTGAATTTGATAATAGGAAATACAAAAGAAAAGACGCTATCGAACTTATTAAAAGTCTTAAAAAAGAGATTAATGACGAAGAGCAATTTGTTATTGAGATTGATAAGGATTCCTTCACCTACAATTACCAAAATTCAAAGAACGCAAATAAGGAAAAGGAACTAGTAGAGCTTTACCAGACCTATTTTCAAGTGGTCAGTACCTTAAAGTCAGTCGATGAAATAAATGTCAAGTTTCAAAATTTTGCAAATGCCCTATATACTAAACCACGATGGACCGAAGATGAAATAAAGCAATTGGTTGCTGAATTATCCTCATTAGAAAAGCAATTTAGGGATTTCCTGAAGAGCGAAGACATTCAAGGGCTGGCTAAACACATTGAGTCAGAGGAACAAAAGGAAGTTCTGAAAGAGTACATGAGTACTAATACATTCTATTCTAAGACCTCAGTTTTTGATGAACAATCATTTATCAATCTATCTAACATAGTTTATGATGTTTCAGGATCAATTGGAATTCGATACGGGAATTCATTGAAGAAAATGACTGACTTTCAGCTAGAACTGAGAAGGCTAGTATAAAATGAATACTACGCCCAACAATTAGGTGACAAACACAGTGGAGCGGCTAGCAGATCGTTTCGGCCATCTCTGTGTAGCCACTGTGTTTTTAGCTGGTGTTGACCAATCCTAAACCGGCAGCGAGGTAGATTGCCCTCTACTGTGTAATTTCAATTCATGGCCAATCAGCTTGATTGGCAGATCCATCCGATGCCATCGAGGGTCCATTTTATTTATTGCTCGTCTTTGATGCCAATCCGAAGTGACCAAAGCGGTCTTGAAGGGAATGTAGTTGCCCAAAGTCTAAACGAAGGAGAAATCTTGAATTAAATCACTGTTGATTTACCAATCCATTTACATAGTCATTTACAGGTTTGCTTTTCAGCTCGTCTTTGCTACCAATTTGTTCAATTTTCCCTTCTTTCAGGATCACAATAGAATCGGCAATGGCGAAGGCATCCCGGATGTCATGACTAACTAGTACGGTGGTTGTATTGGTACGATCAATTAGCTCTTTGATCTCGGATCGGAGTTTGATTTTAAGCGGTTCATCCATATTACTAAAGGGCTCATCGAGCAGCAAAACTTTCGGTTGGCAAACCAATGCTCTGGCAATAGCAACTCGCTGCTGTTGTCCACCTGATAACTCATGGGGATACCGGTCAATGAACTCCCGCATGTTGGTGAGTTCAAGAATACTCTGAAAACGCTTCTTCTTTTCTTCGCTCGTCAATTGTCTGATGCCGAATTCAATATTTTTCCTCACCGTCAGATGAGGAAATAAAGCATAATCCTGAAAGACAAGACCTACATTTCTTTTTTCGGGAGGTAAAAAAGTGGATGGACTATATACTTCTGTTTCACCAATCTTAATGACTCCCTTGGAAGGGCATTCTAAACCGGCTATCGCTCTAAGTAATGTCGTCTTGCCGCAGCCGCTTTCACCAACCAACGCGACTGTTTGCCCATCCTTCACCTCAAGGTGTTCAATCACCAACTCGAAAGAGTTGGAATTGTAGCAATGGTAAATTCCTTGAATGTTGACGTTGGCCACTATGGAGTTTGATTTATTTTTCGATTCAACAGTATAATGGGTATAAATGCAGTGGCAATAATAATTAATGAAACTGGGGCAGACTCAGGTACCATTTCATCATTGGCATACCGGAATGCCCGGGTGGCAAGGGTTTCGTAATTGAATGGTCTTAGGATAAGGGTGAGCGGCAATTCTTTCATAACATCTACAAATACCAGCAAGAGTGCACTCCAAAGAGCGGGTTTGAGTAGTGGTAAATTTATCGAAAACAAACTTCGCAGAGGACTTATACCCAGCGTTCTTGAGACCTCTGTAAGAGTAAAGGTGATCTTTTTAAAACCACTGTCAATCGGATTATAACCAACTGCCAGGTATCGAACTACATAAGCATATAACAAAGCTCCCAGGCTACCGGTGAGAACAAGTCCCGTGGTTAAATTGAGGGACCTTAATATGACCTGGTCCATAAAGAGAGCGGTCATCATAATCCCCACCGCCAGTGCGGCGCCAGGAATTGAATAGCCCAGCGAAGCGAGTTTACTGAATAATTCAGATCTCTTACTCAAGCTCAATCGAACTGAATAGACCAGTAATACAGAGACAATGATGCAAATAACTGCGGCACCAAATGACAATGAAAAGCTATTGACTATCAACCTGCCGAAGTCGTCGTTAATGACTTTCCCGAATGTGAAAGTGGCCCAATATATCATTTGTGAGACCGGTAATATGAACCCAACCAATAACGGCAGCAGGCACATCATTGTTGCTGCAATTTTAAGGTTACCATTTAATCGATATCTTCCGAGTGGACTATCAGTTGATGTGGTCTTAAATTGTTTCTTCCCTCGCTGTAGCCTTTCTGCAATAATCAGAGCGAAGACAAAAGTCATAAGGAGAGCCGACAAATAAATAGCTGCTTGTATGTCCTCCAGCGAAAACCAGGCCCGGAATATACCTGTGGTAAAAGTGGTTACGCCGTAATACTTAACCGCCCCATATTCATTTAGAACTTCCATTATCACCAGGCTGACACCTGCAATGATGGCCGGTCGTGAAACTGGAAGAACAATTCTCCAAAAATTTGAAAACGGAGTGCTCCCCAGGGTTCTGGCGGCTTCAAAAAGTCTACCGGAATCCACTAGAAATGATGCCCTTGCTGCCAGGTAAACATAAGGATACAGTACTGAAGAGATGACTAAAATGGCTCCACTGATGTTTCGGACATTGATTTCACCCGCATCGATGTGGAGTGAATTTCTCAGAAAGCTAAAAATAGGCCCCGTATATTCGAAGAGTCCGGAATAGGCATAGGCTGCGATATAAGTGGGTATGGTTAAGGGTAGAACCAATAACCAGCTCAATTGCTTTCTAAGCGGGAACTCGTAAGCAGCAACCAGCCATGCAGTGGATATTCCAAAAATGAGGGTTAGTACAACTGTTCCTAAGACCAAAAGGGTCGTGTTGGCAATATATTGAGGAAGAAGATTGGTGGTAATATGATCCCATGTGGGACTGGAATTTCCAATTAATCCAGTATAGATTATAAATATCGGAAGGGAAATAACCAGGACAATCAATAAAACATTGATCGTCCAGCTATTAAGTTTTCTTCGAATATTCAAAAGAATTTTAATTCAACTATATACGTCATTCCCAGCTTGACTGGGAATCTCCGAGAATGTTTAGTTGCCATTGAGATTCCTGCTTTCGCAGGGATGACGATAGTTCTTTACTTCCAGCCCACTTCATCAAATATCATTACGGCATTGCGATTATTCTTTCCAAGTTCAGCCAAATTGAGGTCATCTGCTTTAAAAGCACCCCAGGATTGTAAAAGAGCCGAAGCCTGATTTTTCGGATTTACTGGGAATTCATAATTGATTTGGGCGAATACCTTTTGCGCTTCCTGGCCAGAGAGAAATTCAATTAATTTAATAGCGTTCTCTTTGTTAGGAGCATATTTGGCGACACCTATGCCACTCACATTGATGTGTGCACCACGCCCGTTCTGGTTAGGATAGAATACTTTCATTTGCTCCCCAACTTTTACTTCTTCTGGATCAGAGGAATTCAATAATAGTCCAAGGTAATAGGTGTTGACAATGGCGATCTCACCAAGTCCCGCAACAATAGATTTCATTTGGTCACGATCACTGCCCTGTGGATCACGAGCCATATTAGCCATCACCCCACTGGCCCATTTCTTAGCGCCGTCTGCACCATTGGCAGCAACAATGGAGGCCAACAGCGATTGATTATAAATACTGCCTGAAGACCTGATCATGATTTTACCCTTCCATTTTGGGTCAGTGAGATCTTCGTAGGTAGATAGTTGGGAAGGGTCCACTTTGTCTTTGTCATAAACGACAATTCTTGCCCTATAAGTTAAGCCAAACCAATGTCCTTCAGGCTCTCTGTATTTCGAGGGAATGTTTTGATTAAGCACTTCAGAATTAATCGGCTGTAAAAGACCTTTTTCATGTGCCCGATGAAGTCGGCCTGCATCCACGGTTAAAAGCAAGTCGGCAGGTGAATCCTGGCCTTCTGCCTCCATTCTTGTAATCAATTCGTCTGCACTGGCTTGAACGATATTTACCTTAATTCCGGTGGTCTCTTCAAACTTTTTGTAAAGCTCTTTGTCGGCATCATAGTGACGGTGTGAATAGAGGTTAACAACTTTCTCTTCCGTTTTCTCCTCGGAATTTTGCTTTGTTCCGGAGCATGCTGATGCCAGCGTCAAGGCAGCGAGCACAAATAACTGTGAAATTTTCATTTTGGACTTTTCATTTTAAGGGATGCAATTTTATTTAGATTGATTCTAAATAACAACATGATTCCATAAGTTCACTGCTATTGGGTAGAGTAAATACCTAATTGTGTTATTGATAATACCTAAAATTTAGTACGTATGGGTCAACTACCCCCCAGATGAAAACACAATTGACTTAAAACTCAGAAGTAAAGTGGAAGTTGATTTCGGGAAAATTGTCTTGCACCATTTGTAACCAGGCTTTTGATTCGGCCATAAAGACCGGCTTTCCATCCTTGTCTTTGGCGATATGTCTTTGCTTGGAATCGATGAATTCTTTGAGTTTTTTGTCATCCTTACTATCAAACCAGCAGGCTTTATACAAATTGCTGGATTCAAATCTACAAGTGGCGCCATATTCATTTTTCAGGCGATACTGGATTACTTCAAACTGCAGCACGCCAACCGTACCGACCACTTTACGAGAACCCATGTCGTAGGTGAACATCTGCGCAACTCCCTCATCCATTAGCTGGGTCAGACCTTTGTCTAACTGCTTTGATTTCATGGCGTCCAGGTTGATGACTTCACGAAAGATCTCAGGAGAAAAACTTGGTATTCCTTTATACAGGCCTTCATTCTGCTCACTAAGTGTATCTCCAATCTTTAGATTGCCGGTGTCATATAAACCGACGATGTCACCCGGATAAGCCACATCAATGGTTTCTTTGTCTTGCGCCATAAAGGCGGTTGCGTTCGAAAAACGGAATTTCTTACCTAACCGAACATGATGATAGGTGCTTCCTCTTTCGAATTTTCCAGAGCAGACACGTACAAACGCCAACCTATTCCGATGTCGGGGATCCATGTTGGCGTGAATCTTAAAGATGAATCCTGAAAATGTATTCTCCAGAGGCGAGATTTCTCTATCGTCAGTTTCCCTGTTTCTCGGAAATGGAGCTATATCTATGAAACAATCCAATAACTCTTTGACGCCAAAATTATTAACTGCGCTCCCAAAAAATACAGGAGCAACTTTTCCAGATCTATAATCTTCAAAATCAAGATCACCATAAACACCGTCAATTAGCTCCACATCTTCCCTAAGTTGATTGGCTTCATTTTCGGTTAAATGTTTCTCTAACTCAGGGCTGCTAATGTCAGAGATTTCAACATATTCTTGCTGGACAGTTTGTTTACTGGGAGTAAAGAGCAACAATTTCTTTTCGTAAAGAGAGTATACCCCTTTGAAGCCTTTACCCATTCCAATGGGCCAACTCATCGGGTGTACTTTGATATCGAGCTTAGCTTCCACCTCATCCAACAAATCATAAGGATCCTGACCTTCCCTGTCAAGTTTGTTGATAAAACTGATCACCGGCGTTTTCCGCATTCGGCAAACCTCCATTAGTTTTTCGGTCTGGATCTCCACTCCTTTGACACAGTCAATAACCAGAACTACACTATCGACCGCTGTCAGAGTTCGATAGGTATCTTCTGCAAAATCCTGGTGACCAGGAGTATCTAATAAATTGATTTTGACACCTCGATAATCAAAGCCCATCACGGAAGTGGCCACAGAGATGCCTCTTTGTTTTTCAATCTCCATCCAGTCAGAGGTAGTTGCCCTGTCAATCTTACTGGATTTCACTGCCCCTGCTTTTTGAATGGCACCACCAAATAGCAAAAGCTTTTCAGTCAAAGTTGTCTTGCCGGCATCAGGGTGACTGATGATGCCAAATGTCCTTCTTCGCTCAATTTCCTTCCGTAATAAAGGATCTTCTTTAACTGCTACTGCCATGGGGGTACTTAAAATAGGAGCGCAAAGATAACGAGGGAATGAAAGGATTTATGAATTATGATTTATAAACTATGATTTATGGCATTCTAAAATCTTACTTCACAAATCTGATATACGAATTCTCAATCATATATCAATAGTGTCTTCTGCATTGAAGAATGTACAATCTGCCTTGTTCACTCCGATATACCAGCAACGAACCTGTGTAAGATGCGTGTGCCTGTTGTTGCTTAATACTACCAACTTAGTGAGGCTGCCTCATATATGCAACGTATCGGTAAGACGTACGGAACACCCACACTCAAACTCAAACCCACACTTCCCTCCTCTCAGGGTCTCCTGCAAGGGACCCTGAAGAAAGCGCATTTCACAGGAAGACCCTTAGCGAGCTGTAGAAATTCATACATCCAATTGTCTAAAGAATATCGAACATCGAACAAGGAATGT
>JAJCYL010000187.1 GCA_029262955.1 Cytophagales bacterium
GCCGCAGGGAATTGATCTTGATAGACAAGGATCTTTCAAGTTCGATGCATGCGGCTTGAATGAATACTTAAACAATTGATAAAGTCATGGAAATTAGAAAGTTTGTTTTGTCAGGCGTACTGATGATGTTTTTGTCAGTTGCAGGAAATGCGCAGCAGAAATATGTGCAGTCTGATGGTCCCGCCTTTGATGGGTATGATTTGGTTAGCTATTTCGCTGGAGCAAAGCCGCTGCCAGGTATTCAGAAATATGGAGTCAAGTATGATGGGTTGACCTTACTCTTTGCCAACATGGCCAATATGCAGGAATTTAAGCGGCAACCGGATAAATACCTGCCTGCATATGGAGGTTATTGCGCTACAGCCGTGTCGAATCAGAGCCTGGTGGTTCCCAATTTTGCCAATTTTGATATCCAAAATGATAAGCTGTTGTTTTTTGAAACGAAAGGTTTTTTTAACGGTAGGACAGAATGGAATAAAGATCCGCAGTTAAACGAAATATTGGCGGATAGACACTACAGGCAAACATTTAAAGAGGGGAATAAATAGATAAGCCGCTCTAACAACCCTAACTAACCCACAAGAAAATGTTCAGGAACACCAAATGGTTTAAGAGCGTGGGAGGATTCTTCCTCTCATTGGTATTTTTTTCTTGTCAGAACGAGCAGACGACGTTTAAAATAATTTATTCATCTGATGAACCAATAGTTCAAATTGCTCAGAAGATGAAGTACATTTTGGACAAATCAAAATACCTGGAAACAGAATTAATCATTGGTCAGGGATCAATTGCGAATGTAGACTCCCTTCTTGCAGGGTCGGCAGATTTGGCTATTATTGAAAACCACACGCCAGTTGATGATAGCATTACATCAATTTTGCCTTTCTATACTCAAATCCTTCATATTCTGTATTTAAATGATGAAAAGATCACTGCTTTCAAGCCCCTGGTAGAAGGGAAGAAAGTTTTCATGGGACTTGAGGGAAGCGGTACCCATCGATTTATGCAAAATCTTTTTCAATTTTTTGAAGTTGATCCATCCAAAGTACAGGTGACAGACAACCCATTTGATATGGAAGTTTATGCTTCATTTGGGGATATAATCAAAGATGAAAACCTTGTCGGATTGGAGGAATTCAAGCTTTTCGGGTTTGATGATGTAGACCGCTTCGGTCGGGGGTCGATTGCAGAAGCCATTTGTCTGAAGTTTCCTCAAATGAAGCCATTCATTATTCCCACTAGTACCTACAGACAGCTAACACCCCATCCCATATTGACTATTGCAGTGGATGCAGTTTTGGTTTCCCGGAGTGACCTTTCCGACGAATCCATTTATCAGCTCACAAAGATGTTATTTCAAAATCACCAGGAGTTCAACAACATTAGTCCGCTCATTTACCTGGACTTAACCGAACGTTTCGATCCCAATCTCTTGAATTTTCCATTACATCCGGGTTCCAGAAGATATTTGGATAAAGATGAGCCTACCTTTTTCGAGCGATATGCCGAGGTTATTGGGGTGTTGTTCTCCATTGTGATTGCCTTGATCTCTGCCTTGCTGTCACTGGCGAAATGGAGAAATCAGACCAAGAAGGACCGAATAGATGTGTTCTACGAAAAGATCATTGATATCAAAAAGGGCATACCAAAGCTTAGGTCTTCAAGGGAGGTAAGGGAGAAGATTCTTATACTGCAACGAGAACAGGATAAGGCCTTCGAGCTTTTAATTGACGAGAAATTGCAAGCCAATGAGAGTTTCAGGATTTATATGGAATTGAACAAAGAGATTATCCAATCACTGGCTGTCCGAGGTAAGGCTTTTAAAAAGATTGAAGCAGATAGCGGGAAAATTGCCTTATCAGTAAGTCCGTAATAAGTGCAAAATCTTTAATCATTGTGATCAATCTGTGATTTATAGATATCATTTGTATAGCTTCTTGTTATCTGATAAACCGTTTTCTTAAGGTTATGAAGCTCTTTTTGGTCTTGAGATTGAAGATCTTCGAATATTGTTCCGCCTGATCTTTTGGATTTGGTCCATCATAAAGAAATATAGTTCGGAATCTATTCCACTTGTGTCTGAGGTATATTATTGAATATCCAGTTCCATCATGGGCTTGACCTTCATTAGGGGTTTTATATTTCTGAATCCAAATACACTGAAAATTTGAAAGGGGTTCTTGCGAGGAGATTTTGCCACAAATATTCCTGTATGAAAACCCGACTATATCATTAGAAACCACAATCTCTCCTTTCAACATCATTTGATTTACAAGAGCCGAAATCAACAATAATTCCAAAGCCGCAAATTCATAAAGATCATACATTGAATAGGGTTGGACGCTAATACCAATAACTGCAATCCCTAACAGCGATACCACAAAAAGCAGTATACCAAGCAGAATAGTAAACCATGTTGATTTTTTTACCCGATAAACTGTCGGTATTGAACGAAGTGATTTTGTCTTTCGCGGCTTAATGACCTCAACCTCATAGCTGAAAAAAAAATATAAAAATTGTGAAATGATATATCGGACCTTATTCATTCGGCTTCGAAACTTGCCCTATTCTTCTCGCTAAAATTGAGATCTTCATTTATGTCTATTGTCCAAATGCAATATTGCGTTTACCTCACTTTATGCACCGGCTCGAATT
>JAJCYL010000188.1 GCA_029262955.1 Cytophagales bacterium
CACCATGGATAGGGTAGAAAACCATTTAGGCGTCTCCGAGGAAGTAGCAAGTTTTGTTTTGCCTTTGGGTGCGACTATTAATATGAATGGAACTAGTCTATACCAGGGCGTAACTGCCGTTTTCATAGCACAAGCGCTCGGATTGGATCTTTCAATTAGTTCTCAATTAATGATAGTTCTCACTGCCACTCTCGCTGCCGTAGGAACCGCAGGAGTTCCGGGAGCTGGCATGGTAATGCTAGTAGTTGTACTAGAGGCTGTGGGTATACCTACTGCAGGTATAGCTTTAATCATGGCTCCTGAAAGAATACTTGACATGATCAGAACAATGGTTAATATTACGGGGGATGCTTCCGTTTCAGTGGTGGTAGCGTCGACAGAGGGTGAATTGGATGTAGAATTTGCAAAGAAACACGCATCAGAGTAATCATGTATGAAAAAGCTACCGCTACATTTTAAGATTCTTATAGGACTGATACTAGGTGTGATCTGGGCTTTCCTTTCCAGCTCAATGGGTTGGAATGAATTCACGATCAATTGGATCGATCCATTCGGGACTATTTTCATACGATTGCTCAAGTTTATAGCGGTCCCTCTCGTACTATTTTCGATCATAAGTGGTGTAGCTGGTTTGAGTGATGTCTCCAGACTTGGCCGCTTGGGGGGTAAAACACTGTTGGCGTATATGATTACTACCGTCATGGCGGTAACTGTTGGATTAACCATGGTCAATGTTTTTAAGCCTGGCTCTTATATGGATGAGGAGCAGCGTATAAAAAACAGGCTATCCTATGAAATCTGGTTGCAGGATAATGACATGGGGCTTTCCCAGGATGGACAGTCCTTCTTATCTGATCCTCAATATGAAAAGTACCTCTCCGCAGCACAGAAAGGACGTGAACTAACTGATGAAGAAAGACAAGAACTTGAAGACAAAATGAGTTCAGCAGAAGCTCAGAAGAGTGCTTCACCACTCCAATTTGTGGTTGACATGGTTCCGGAGAATATCATCTTTTCCATTTCCAATAATCAATTGATGCTTCAGGTGATATTCTTTGCGATATTCTTTGGTATATGTATCGTATTAATTCCGAAGGACAAATCAGAACCAGTGGTAGGTTTTATTCAAGGACTCAATTCCATTTTCTTAAAAATGGTAGAACTTGTGATGAAAGCGGCACCATTCTTTGTTTTTGCCTTGCTTGCTGGCATTGTAGCCAAAATGGCTGATACCCCGGGTGAAGTGATTGAACTGTTTTTAGGACTCGGTTCTTACGCATTGACTTTAATTGGTGGATTGCTCTTTGTGGTTTTTGTTCTCTATCCTTTGATTTTGAAAATATTTGTACCAA
The DNA here is from genome assembly GCA_029262955.1 of Cytophagales bacterium. GTDB lineage: Bacteria > Bacteroidota > Bacteroidia > Cytophagales > Cyclobacteriaceae > JAJCYL01. Next base: position 1,353 of record JAJCYL010000188.1, read on the forward strand.
AACTGACCTATAAGGAACTCTTTAAGAACTTAAGCCCCGCACAATTCCTGGCTTTTTCTACCAGTTCCAGTGCGGCAACATTACCGGTTACAATGGAATGCGTTGAGGACAATATGGGGGTGCCTAAAACCATTTCAAGTTTTGTACTCCCAATAGGGGCAACTATCAACATGGATGGGACTAGTTTGCACCAGGCAGTGGCGGTCATATTTATGGCCCAATTGCACATGGTTGACCTAACTATTGGACAGCAACTCATAATTGTTCTAACTGCGTCTCTTGCTTCTATAGGTGCGGCAGCAGTTCCCAGCGCCGGACTCATCATGATGATCATAGTGCTGCAATCTGTGGGACTAAACCCGGCTTGGGTTGCGATTATCTTTCCCATTGACCGGCCATTGGATATGCTTAGAACAGTGGTGAACGTAACTGGTGATGCTACTGTCTCTACATTGATCGCAAAGTCAGAGGGTGAGCTGAATAAATATTCTTAGGGATACTTCAGCCGGTTTGCTAGCATTTAGTTAAACTTTTTGACCAATTTTGCAGTTGAATAAAGAACTAATAGGAGAATCATGGAGACAGCTGATAAAAACTTAGTCAATTTATACTTAGAGACTAACCCCAATCCCAATTCACTGAAATTCGTCGCCAACTTTATGTTGGTAGCTGAAGGGGAGAGCTATGATTTTCCTGACCAAAAAAGTGCAAGCGAAGCCCCTTTGGCAAAGGAATTATTCAATTTTCCATTTGTGAAGAGGGTGTTTTATATGAGCAATTTCGTTACCGTCACAAAATCTGATGATGTAGGCTGGATTGAAATTCAGGATGAACTCAAAACACACATTAAGACTCATTTAGAAGCAGAGAAGCCGTTGTTGACGGATAAATATCAACAAATAGAGCCTGAACCAGTGGCTCAAACCCCTGAATCCGAGATGGAGCAAAAGATCAGGTCAATACTTGATGAGTATGTGAAACCGGCAGTGGAGCAAGATGGGGGAGCCATTGCGTTTGATTCATTCGAGAATGGCGTTGTTACCGTTATCCTTCAAGGATCTTGTAGCGGATGCCCATCATCTACTTTAACGCTAAAAGCTGGCATAGAAAATTTACTAAAACGAATGCTTCCCGAGGTGGAATCCGTAGAGGCTGTTGGGGTTTAATAGTATACCCTTTTTCCCATTCATCCTTAGTGTGCCATGGTGTAAATTCTCAAATCACTTTCCTAAACCGAATGAAGATTTTGCTTGGATTTATAATAGAAACGGTGTTAGGCTACTGTCATTTGCTCAATGGCCGCGATTTCTTTGGATTTAGCCCTCGACTCTTCTTCCAAATCATAGTCATCTTGGAGTCCAAGCCAGAATTTTGGAGTAGTCCCAAAATACTTACTTAATCTTAGAGCAGTATCCGCTGATATTCGTCGATTCCCTTTAAGAATTTCACTTATTCGAGTTTGAGGTACACGTATATCTTTAGCCAATTTATAAGCTGTAATTCCCAAAGGCTTCAGAAATTCTTCTGCAAGAATTTCTCCAGGGTGAATGTTTGGTAGCTTTTTCATATTCGTGTTTCAGTGATAATCTAATATTTCGACTTCTTTGGCATTACCATTATCCCAATTAAAAATAATCCTCCATTGATCATTGATTCTAACACTGTAGAATCCTTTTAAATTGCCACTTAGTTTTTCAAGTCGGTTCGATGGAGGAATTCTTAAGTCTGCTATGTTTTGGGAATTGTTAATCATTCTTAGTTTTCTCCTGCCAATTTTTTGAATCTCCAGAGGCCACTTCTTGACTCTTTGACCGTCCCAGACCATCTCAGTCTTTTTTGATCCAAATGATAATATCATATTAACGTCATACGTTAGTAACGCTAAAAGTAACTATAAAGTTTCAGAATAGGAAATTATCGGGTACTGCTAAATGAAGCCTAATGTCCAGATATGGCATGTGCCTCTCAACCATTTTAATAAATACGATCTAGCAGTTTTGCGGATCAGTTTCAACCCTTTTACTTGTCCTCGTTGCACCTTAGAGGATGAGAACGAGGTTTAGGAATGGTCAGCACCAGCTGAAAACATAGTGGCTACAGTGATTGACCGAAACGATCTGCTAGTCGCTCCACTGTGTTTGTCACCTAATTGT
>JAJCYL010000189.1 GCA_029262955.1 Cytophagales bacterium
ATCATTGTAACTGGAGGAGGTTCCGGAGGGCATATATACCCTGCTCTTGCTATTGCTAACGCCCTAAAAGAGAAGGCAACTGTCGATATTTTGTTTGTAGGTGCTAAGGGGAAAATGGAAATGGAGATAGTTCCTGATGCTGGCTATGAAATAGAAGGCCTTCCTATCAGCGGCTTACAGAGAAATCTATCTATAAGCAACCTGGCTTTTCCTTTCAAACTCATTTCAAGTATCCTAAGGAGTTTGACCATAATCAAAGAATTCAAGCCAGATGTAGTGATTGGTGTTGGTGGATATGCCAGCGGACCTCTCGTATATGCAGCTACCATGAAGAAAATCCCAGCGCTATTGCAAGAGCAAAATTCTTATGCTGGTTTAGCCAATAAATGGCTCAGTAAGAAAGTTCAGAAAATTTGTGTGGCTTATTCAGGAATGGAAAAGTTCTTTCCAAAAGACAAGTTAGTTCAGACCGGAAATCCGGTAAGAAAAGATTTGGTAAATACGGAGTCAAAACGCGTGAAAGCTTCGGAACGATTGGGTTTTTCCAGTCAACAAAATACAGTTTTAGTATTGGGTGGAAGTCTCGGGGCCAGAACAATTAATGAGGCGATGATCAATTGCCTACCAATTTTTATTGAGACAGGAATACAAGTCTATTGGCAGACGGGTAAACTGTATTATCAGGAAATGTTGGTACGAACCAAAAAGATGGACCTAAGTAAGGTGAAGATCACCCGATTCATTGATGAAATGGATCTGGCTTATGCCATAGCTGACGTGGTGGTTTCCAGAGCTGGCGCTTTAGCCATTTCTGAATTGTGTCTGGTTGGGAAACCTGTCATTTTTATACCATCTCCGAATGTGGCTGAAGATCATCAGACAAAAAATGCCATGGCCTTGGTTAAAAAGGATGCCGCCTTAATGATCTCAGATAAAGATGCAGTCAAGAATTTATCGGAGGAAGTGATGAAGCTTCTAAGAAATGGAGGTCAAAAACAAACATTAAGTAGCAACATATTGCGATTAGCAAAGCCAAATGCAGCCAACGATATTGCGGAAGAGGTAATTAAACTTATAGCGGCTTGAATTTGAACGATATACATAGGGTCTATTTTTTAGGAATCGGAGGAATCGGGATGAGCGCCCTGGCTAGGTGGTTTAATAGTCGTGGTTTAGCCGTTTCAGGTTATGATAAGACTCAAACGCCACTAACAATCAAATTGAGTGAGGAGGGCATTTCAATACATTACGAAGATGATCCCAACCTTATTGATAAAGAAATTTTGGAAGACCAGGCGAATAGCCTGATAATTTACACCCCTGCCATCCCGTCAAATCATAGGGAATTTAATCGATTAAAGGAGCTAAAATTTGATCTTTATAAACGGTCGGAAGTTTTGGGCATGATAACTTCAGACCACTATACGATCGCGGTAGCTGGAACCCATGGCAAAACGTCTACCACATCCATCATCGCACATATTCTTCATTCAGCAGGTAAGAATTGTGCTGCATTTGTAGGTGGCATTATGGCCAACTACGATTCTAACCTTATTCTTCCCAGCGGAAGCGATGATGTAATTGTGGTAGTTGAAGCAGATGAGTTCGACAGATCCTTTTTACGATTAAACCCTGATTTGGCGGTGGTGACTGCTGCAGATCCCGATCACCTTGATATCTATGGTGATGGAGATCATCTCAAGCAGTCTTTCAGAGATTTCATTGGAAAGATATCCCATGATGGAAAACTCTTTATTAAAGAAAGAGTTGCGACCGAATTGGAGGTTGAAGAATTGAATGGATTAACCTATTTGAAATACGATATTAGTTCGTCTGAAATTCATACTCAAAACCTAAGAGTAGATGAGGAGGCCTTTGTTTTCGACTATATTTCTGATGCCAGGACTATTAAGGATATTGTCTTGCACTTCCCTGGTCGTCACAATGTCGAAAATACAATTGCCGCTATTAGCATCGCCTTGGAAGTTGGAGTTGCGGGTGCAGACATAAGAAAGGCTATCTCATCTTATAAGGGAGTCAAAAGACGATTTGAGTATGTCCTGAGGACTCCGTCAGTGACTTACATTGATGACTATGCTCATCACCCGGAAGAGATTCGATCTTTTTTATCAGCCCTAAAGGAGCTTTATCCGAAGAAGAAAATAACGGCCATTTTTCAACCGCATTTATACACCAGGACCAGGGATTTTGCAGATGGTTTTGCAGAAAGTTTACAGTTGGCGGATGAGGTGATTCTCATTCCTATTTATCCTGCCCGTGAATTACCAATTGAAGGGGTAAATAGTCAGATGATTATTGATAAGATGGACAGAGTGCCAGGACAACTAAAGTCAAAGGACGAAATTCTCCAGTTGGTTGAAAATTCAGATTTGGAAATTATAGCAACAATAGGTGCCGGTGATATTGATCAATTGGTATTGCCAATAAAAAGGGCGCTTGAAACAAAATATGATGCAGTTAACAGCTGACATAAAGAGATACTTACAAATTGGAGGTCTTGTATTGGTCTTCGTGGTCAGTATTGCCTTCAGTTTTGGACGACAAGAATTCAAGACTTCGCAGGGAGTACAGGTGATCATTGACAATACTTATGAGAATTACTTTGTAGAAAAGGACGAAGTTATGGAGCTAATGAATGGAGGAGAAAGAGATTATGTGACGGGAGCTTTTTTAAGCGACGTTGATCTACGGCAATTGGAGAAAAATATCGAGAAGCATCCCTATGTGCAGGATGCGCAGGTATATCGGGATTTGCGTGGCGTCGTCTCTGTTGAAGTTCAGCAAAAAAGACCGATTGCGAGAATTTTCAAACGCTCTGAGCCAGATTTCTATATTACTGAGTCCGGCGAAGTTGTGCCCGAATCGGATAAATATACGGCACGCGTACCACTGATAGAAATTGATAACCTTAAATTGTTAGGTTCTGGATATCTCTCTGACACTCCCTATGGCAGTAATCTCTTTGAACTATTGCTGGAGATTCACAGGAGTGATTTTTGGAAGGCCCAGATTGCCGGTTTGACCATAGATAAAATCGGAGAAATTACTATTCAGCCACAAGTAACCAGACAGTTGATTGATTTTGGGTATCCGGAAAAAATCACTGCTAAACTGAAAAAGTTGAGAGTTTTCTATAAAGAAATATTGCCGGTACAGGGTTGGAATAGCTACGACCGGGTAAGTGTAAAATATGACAATCAAATCATCTGCGAATAACCATAAATAAAATGGAAGAAGGTAAAATTATTGTTGGTCTTGATATTGGGACGACTAAAATATGTGCCATTGTTGGTAGGAAAAACGAATACGGAAAGTTGGAGGTGCTTGGAATGGGTAAGGCTGTCTCCGATGGTGTAATCAGGGGTATTGTTACCAACATTGACAAAACCATTAAGGCGATCCAACGGGCGGTTTCCGAGGCTGAGAATCAGGCAGGCATCAACATCAAAGTGGTTAATGTTGGAATTGCAGGGCAGCACATCAAGAGTGCCATTCACCATGGGTCAATAACTCGTGTTTCCACTGATGAGGAAATTACGATGGAAGACGTCAATAGATTGACCAATGACATGTATCGTATTGTCATTCCACCTGGAAGTGAGATTATTCACGTTATGCCGCAGAGTTACACTATTGACTACGAAGAAGGTATTAAAGATCCTGTCGGTATGTCGGGTGTAAAGATGGAGGCTGACTTTCATATTATCACAGCACAGACTAATGCCATAAACAATATTTATAAGTGTGTGAAGAGGGCGGATTTGGAAATTGAGAACCTCATTCTGGAACCGCTGGCGTCAAGTCTTTCGGTGCTAAGTGATGAAGAGAAAGAGGCTGGAATTTGCTTGGTAGACATTGGCGGTGGCACTACGGATATTGCCATTTTCCATGAAAACATCATCCGTCATACGGAAGTAATTCCGTTTGGAGGAAATATAATAACCAATGATATCAAGCAAGGATGTGGTGTACTTGAACCGCAGGCTGAATTACTGAAAACGAGGTTTGGGAAAGCGATCTCCGAAGAGGCAAGCCCAAATGAAATCGTTTCAATTCCCGGATTAAAAGGAAGACCTCCCAAGGAAATTGCAGTTAAAAATCTCGCACATGTTATTGAGGCAAGAATGGAAGAGATAGTTGAGATGGTCCATTCTCAAATAATTCTTTCTGGCTATGAAAATAAGCTGGCCGGAGGTATTGTGGTAACTGGTGGTGGAGCGCAATTGCAGAATCTCCAACAACTCATTGAGTACATGACCGGAATGGATGTGAGAGTGGGCTATCCAAATGAACACTTAGGTAAGGCTAAGGTTGAGGAAGTCAAAAGTCCAATGTATGCCACTACAGTTGGTTTGGTATTATCAGGATTTATGGGGCTTGACGATCGTGAAAATAAATACAACGAATTCAAGGACAGGAATGTCCGCCAAAAAATTATCAACCAAGAAAACTTTTTTAAGAAAATCCTTGAGAAGACCAAAGGTCTTTTGATCGATGACATTGACGAACAAGAAGATTATTAACCGAAAGGTTAGCTAAACAATAAGATCATGACAGAAAAAGCTTATCAATTCGATCTGCCATCTCATCACAAATCAATTATTAAAGTAATTGGTATAGGTGGTGGAGGAAGTAATGCAGTGAATCACATGTTCAATCAGGGGATTAAGGACGTGGAATTTGTTATCTGCAACACAGATTTGCAGGCACTGGAAAGCAGTCCAATCCCGAAACGCATTCAATTGGGAATAAATCTAACTGAGGGCTTAGGGGCTGGCGCAAATCCGGAGGTTGGAAGAAATGCCGCTCTGGAAAGCAAAGAAGATGTGCGTGAGTTGCTCAGTGATGGCACAAGAATGGTGTTTGTAACTGCGGGAATGGGAGGAGGAACCGGGACTGGCGCAGCTCCTATTATAGCCCAGGTGGCTAAAGAGTTAGATATTCTGACTGTGGGCATTGTTACTGCTCCATTTACTTTTGAGGGTAAAAAGAAAATGGCTTCAGCTGAAGAGGGAATTGCTGAACTCAAACAATATTGTGATACGGTATTGGTAATCCTCAATGATAAGCTCAGGGAAGTGCATGGAAATTTGCCAATTCGTGAAGCTTTTGGTCAGGCAGACAATGTTTTGACTACAGCTGCTAAAGGAATTGCAGAAATTATTACCGTTCCAGGATATGTGAATGTTGATTTCGAAGATGTAAGAAGTGTAATGAAGAATTCGGGAGCGGCTGTTATGGGCTCTGCTTCCATTTCTGGAGAGGATAGGGCATTGAGAGCAGCGGAATTGGCGATTTCATCTCCTTTACTGAATAATAAAAATATTCTTGGAGCCAAAAAGATCTTATTGTCTATTATTTCCGGTGAGGAGGCTGAGTTGCAAATGGATGAACTGGCTCAAATAACAGATTTCATGCAAGATAGTGCTGGTGACGATGCAGATGTAATCTTTGGTCACGGAATTGATAGTGACTTAGGTGAGAATATTAGGGTTACAGTTATAGCAACGGGGTTTGACCTGGCTCACAATTCTTCAATTGGTTCAGAGGTAAATCAACGAAAGGTTTATGACCTGGAATCAACTAAGCAGATTCCGATATTCGAAGAAAAACGGACAAATAAGGTGGAAAAGGAAAGTGAAGAGACACCTATAGGTAAGGGCTACGCTTTTGAGTCACCAAAGGAAGAAACACTTGATGAAGAAAAGGAAGAGGACCAGATTTTATTTGAAATTGGAGACGAATATGAAATCGTTAACAAGTCTGATTTGGACGACGACGAGGAATTGGAAGAATTATCAGGGATTGCTAACCCACAAAAACGTGAGTCAGAATTGAGGCTGCAAGCTGAAGACAGGAGGAAGAAGTTACAGGAATTGAAGCATCCGGCAGATATTGATGCTGCGTCTTTCAAAGAGAAGCTTGAAATCCCGGCTTACCAAAGGAAGAAGGTGAGATTGCAGGAAGTTCCTCATTCGTCGGAGAAAAACTTATCGAAGTTTAACTTAACAGATGACAATAAGATCCTAGGGAACAACAAATTTCTGCATGATAATGTGGACTAACTCAAATTGAATATGTAAAGCTGGTATTGATTATTTGACGATTAGTCACAATGAAACTTGTAGGTCTTGCATCAGTCATAAGGTTGTAGGGGGAGATATAGCAATAAAGTAAATCAAAAAAATGTCAGGAGGCGATACTACGACCACAACTTTTCATAAAAGTTAACTTTATTCCCACCAGTATGTTTCCAATATTTGACTCCTCCATGGTGAGATAAGCTTCTTTGAAGGATTGAATTTCCCTAATTAATGCTGGCGGTCACCTTCACTATAAATTGTATCATACTTTTATATGTGACTGTAAATCCAATTGACACTTTGATGCAAACCAAGGCAAAGTTCTTTAATGGTTTTTGCTCTCTTAGCCTCAATTCTGCGAACAGTAGCCATCATCAAATCTCTTTCGATATTGTTCAAAATTCTTTTCTGTATTATCAGTTGATAGCTGTCATAGACGAATTTCCAATAATTAAGATGATGACGATTGCAATAAGAGGTAGCACAAGTATGGGATTATTTTTACCAGGTTTCTATTCTGATATCACTAATATTTGAAAAATGCTGATCACGAGTGACCAAAACAATGCTAAACTCTCTGGCAATGGCGGATATCCAAATATCATTTTCCGGTATGGGTTTACCTTTCTGTTTCAGTTCATTTTTGATTGTACCATAATGCTTTGAAGTTTCTTCTGTGATGGGTAAAATGGTGACATGATCAATTAACGCTTCTATCTGTTTTTGATTGGATAATTTATTGGCCGATTTTTCTGCACCAAACCACAACTCTCCAATTACAATTGAAGGAATGTATATTTTGTGTCGGGTTATTCTATTCAGCACCTTCGGATCCCGATCATAAAAAGCAATTATAATATTAGTATCGAGCAGATGGCTACCACCCATCTTCGTCAATTTGCTCACAACCATCTTTTATTCTTTCATCAATCAATTTTAAATCTTCAGAGGATATACTTCCTGCCAATTTTAGCAGTCCTTTGGATGAAGAACTATCCTTCTCTAACAATGATTTGAGGTAATTCAACACATCTAACTGTTGAGATTTTGCCAAAGAATGAAAATAGTCTAATAATTGAGTGTCGATTGTTTTATCTGACATTTTTAGTTGATATTAAATCAGATTATAAAAATAACGTTTTTTATCTCAACAAGATTTTCATCAATGCGTTTCCGGGCCCTCCCTAACCACTCAAATGCTCAGTATTTCTGAATTATTTGTTTTGGAGAATTTTTGACCTTTAAAATCACCGTAATCTCCCAATCCGATGCACTAACAACAATTTGAGTTAAAATGCAACAAATTGCACTGCCTGTTTTTTAATAAAGCCGAGGTATTTGTCGTTCAGCATCTTTTCTGTCATGTTCATATTATCATCGATATTAGACAACTTAGGCTTGAAGGCCAGTACATGAGTGCCACAGTAATTTAGAATATCTGTCAAATGACTTAGTGCCAGGCCAGCACCTTGTTGCCCTGATGATAATCCCACCAGGGCACATTTTTTATTAGTGAATGTCTTTGGAAACTTAAGTCCATCGATGAATGCTTTGAGTACACCTGGAAAGGATCCATTATATTCTGGAATTACAAAAACGAACTTCTTAGCATCTTCCATGACATCCCGAGAAGGATTAAAGAGTTCATTTTTCCCACTATTGTCGTAGAGAGCGCTCTCCAGATAATCGCCTGGCAAATCACATAAATCAATAATAGTGGCTGTTACCCCCAAGTCTGAAAGAACATCAGCATAAATACTACAAAGCTTGCTGGTAACTGATTCCTTTCTATTCGTGCAGGATACTATTACGTACATGTCTGATTATAGATTTTAGTGCAATTTTAAATTATTGCCAGATTTTAGAAATTGATGAGCATAGGCGTTTTAGAAATTGGCTATCAATTAGATCGAAAGAGTTGAGTTGGTCACTATCCACATCGATTATTCCAACGACTGTATTGTTCTTAATGATCGGTACCACAATTTCGGATTTGGAGTCCGAACTGCATGAGATGTGACCTGGAAATTGATCGACATCCGGTACAATTAACACTTCATTTTTCTCCCAGGCCGTTCCACATACTCCTTTCCCTTTTCTTACTCTGGTACATGCAATGGGCCCTTGAAAAGGACCAAGTACCAATTCATCGTTCTTAACCATGTAGAATCCAACCCAAAAGAAGTCCATGCCATATTTTAAGGCAGATGATACATTTGCCAGATTAGCAATTAGATCAGATTCGGTGCCAATTAAAGCTTCAATTTGAGGTATTAATTCCTCGTACTTTACTGTCTTATCAGTTGATGTTGATATTAAGAGTTCTTCGGCCATCAGGAATTATTAATGAATACACTCAACGTGTCATCTTTTAATTTGTTTTGAGATATAAGAGACCCCTCTATTTTAGGTGAAGCTATACCCTCTACAAATCTTTTTTGTGATTCAAATATCCTGGCTTCATCCCATAGATTATTTTTTATAAAAGACTCTAAAGTTTTAGCTCCCCCTTCGATAATTATTGACTGAATGTTTCTGGAATGGAGTTCGTTGAGCATTGATTGTAAGAAATCCTGGTCATTTAATTTAACATATTCAACATTACCCGAAATTTCATTTTTTTTCAGATTAAAGCAGATGGTTGGTTGAGCCCCTTGAAAGAGGTTTAAATCATTTTTTAATTGAAGATGTTTATCAACCACTACTCTGACAGGTTGTGATTGATTTTTATTAATAGACCAATCTCGCACGTTCAAGGTTGGGTTATCATGAAAGGCGGTATTTGTTCCTACCAGGATAGCATCTTCTTCAGCTCTCCATTTGTGTACAATTTTTCTGGAATAGGAATCACTAATCCATTTTGAATCATTATTAATTCGAGCTAAAAACCCGTCTTGAGTTTGTGCCCATTTGAGAATAATATAAGGTCTCTTTTTAATGATTTGTGCGAAGAACCGCCTATTAATAAAAGATCCTTCTTTTTCGAGAATTCCAGTATTCACGGTAATTCCGGCATTTCGAAGTTTTTCAACTCCTTTTCCTGCAACGAGTGGATTTGGGTCAATATTTGAGAGATATACTTCTCCGACTTCATTTCCGATTATAAGATCAGCACAAGGCGGAGTCTTACCATGATGTGAGCAAGGTTCCAGAGAAACTATCACCTGGCTTCCTTTAACCAACGATGAGTCTTTAATGCTATTGAGGGCATCTACTTCCGCATGGGGTCCTCCAAATTGTTGGTGATAGCCTTCCCCAATGATTTTTCCATTTTTGACAACAACACAGCCAACCAGCGGATTTGGACTCACTGTCCCCAATCCAAGTTGTGCAAGTTCAAAGGCTCGACGCATATATTTCTCAACAGCATCCATTTCGACGCTAAGTTAACCTCATTCGTGATTCCTGCGAAAGCCCGCTAACGGTAAGGCAAGCAGGAATCTACCGGTGGGTACCTGAGAGATTCCTGTCCTGGCGGAAATATGGGCAGGCTATTGAATAACAGTTCTAACTTTAAGTAATTGACAAAGCGTGTTATAACTTTATACAGCTCGCTAAGAGTCTTCCAAAGTGAAATGCACTTCCTTCAGGGTCCCTTGCAGGAGACCCTGAGAGGAAGGAAGTGATTCCTGCGAAAGCCCGCTGACGGTAAGGCAAGCAGGAATCTACCGGCGAGTACCTCAGAGATTCCTGTCCTGGTGGGAATATGGGCAGGCTATTGAATAACAGTTCTAACTTTAAGTAATTGACAAATCGTATGTTATAACTTTATACAGCTCGCTAAGGGTCTTCCTAAGTGAAATGCACTTCCTTCAGGGTCCCTTGCAGGAGACCCTGAGAGGAAGGTAGTGATTTCTGCGAAAGCCTGTCTGACGGCAAGGCAAGCAGGAATCTACCGGCGAGCACCTCAGAG
>JAJCYL010000190.1 GCA_029262955.1 Cytophagales bacterium
ATTGTCGGGGCCAATCGTGGTGTTTTATACATCAGAGGAGAGTATCCGGAATCAATCGAAATAGTTTCAAAAGAAATAGAAAGATTTCAATCCCATGGTCTACTTGGAGATAATATCAATGGCAGTGGTTTTGATTTTGAATTCAAAATTATCGAAGGAGCCGGGGCATACATATGCGGGGAAGAAACTGCCCTCCTATCCTCCATAGAAGGACAAAGACCCGAAGTAAGGGTGAGGCCTCCGTTTCCTACGCAGGAGGGATTATTCAACTTGCCAACAGTGGTTAATAATGTAGAAACGTCTGCAAGCGTATATCACATTCTCAAAAACGGTGGGAAGGCGTATGCAGATTTAGGGAATGGAAAATCAACCGGTAGCAAGTTGGTATCTTTGGATAGCTTCTTCAACCGCCCTGGAATGTTGGAAGTTGAGATGGGTACTCCTCTAAAAGAAATCATTTACAAAATGGGCGGAGGATTTAAAACCGGAGTCAAAGCCATCCATGTGGGCGGTCCTTTGGGTGGCATTGTCCCTATATCTAAAATTGAAGACCTGACGCTTGATTTTGAATCATTTGCTAATAATGGTTTTTTGTTAGGCCATGCCAGTATCATATCAATTCCGGATGATTTCCCCATGATCAAATACCTGGAACATCTTTTTGAGTTTACAGCAGATGAATCATGTGGTAAGTGCTTCCCCTGTAGTATTGGCTCTGTTCGCGGTAAAGAAATGATTCAAAAGGCTCAAGGAGGTGATTATAAGATGGACCGGGAACTTATGGACGATCTGCTGGAAACACTCGAAATTGGGTCATTATGTGTGCTGGGAGGCGGTCTTCCATTAGGAATCAAGAATGCCCTGACCTATTTTGATGATGAATTGAAAACATTTTTTGCAAAATAAAATTGAGAACGATGAGTGAGGTGATAATTAAAGACAAAGCAAAAAACACAGTCAATACTGACCATGCCGCTTTCATTAATGGACAATCTTTTGAGTTTATTCCCGGTGAAAGTATCCTGAATTTTGTTCGGAGAAATCAGCCTGACGAGAATGTTCCAACACTCTGTGACGCCCCCAATCTCAAACCATTTGGCTCCTGTCGTGTGTGCAGTGTAGATGTTGCTCTGGAAGAAGGGGGAAGAATGAAAGCAGTGGCTTCTTGTCACACGCCCGTCACCAGAAATTCATTCATTTATACGCGAAGCGAAAGGATTGAAAGATTACGCAAGAACATCATCGAATTAGTCCTTACTGACTACCCACTTGAACGCCTTAATGAGAATAAGGCCGGTAAGAATGAGCTACAAAACATTGTTAATCAGTTAAATATAAAGCCGGAAGACATTCGGTATCCTAAAGGAAAGAACCATAAGGACAGAACTCCTGATATCAGTCACCCCTATATGAGGGCTGACTTGAGTACTTGTATAAACTGCTATCGATGTGTTAGAGCATGTGATGAAGTTCAAGGTGAAATGGTCCTTACTATGGCTGGCAGGGGTTATGAAAATACCATCACCATGGGCATGAATGATGGCTTTTCGGAATCAGACTGCGTAAGCTGTGGGGCTTGTTCTCAGGCTTGTCCCACACAAGCCATCAGCGACGTTTTCAATTCGAAAATGACGGTGGCGGATGAAACAACCCGTACAGTATGCACCTACTGTGGTGTAGGCTGCAATTTGGAGGTATCCACTGTTGATGGAGAAATAAAATCTATTCTTGCTCCATACGATGCGGAAGTAAATCAAGGGCACACCTGCTTAAAAGGGAGATATGCTTTTAAGTTTTACGATCACCCGGAGCGGTTGTCTTCACCGTTAATCAAGAAAAATGGGGAATTTAAAGAGGTCTCCTGGGACGAAGCTTATAGTTTCATGACCCAAAAATTTACTGAGATTAGGGAGAACAATGGGCCGGATAGTATCGCTGGAATTTCTTGTGCCAGGGCCACCAATGAGGAAAACTACCTGATGCAAAAATTTATCAGGGCGGTCATTGGAACCAACAATATAGATGGGTGCGCAAGAGTATGTCACTCCCCTACTGCATTGGGTATGCAGCGTACATTTGGTACTGGTGCTGCAACCAATTCAATTGAAGACCTAAAACATACCGAGTGTATTTTGGTGATTGGTGCGAATCCTACAGATGCTCATCCAGTAACCGGTGTCAAGATTCGGCAACGGGCAATGAAAGGCATTCCCTTGATCATAGTAGATCCACGGAGGATTGACCTTTGTAAGTACGCCAAATATCATTTGCAATTGCGCCCTGGAACAAACGTCGCCCTCCTCAATATGATGATGTATTACATTGTCAAAGAAGGACTGGTAGATATGAATTTCATCCAATCACGAACTGAGGGTTACGAGATATTCAATGACAATATCCTGAAGCTTGACATGGATGAGCTGTCAGTGCTGACCGGAGTCAATAAAGATCTGGTTAGAGAAGCTGCAATTACCTATGCAACGGCCAAGAGTGCGATGTCATTTCATGGACTGGGTGTAACCGAACATTCGCAGGGCACATTCGCCGTTACTCTTATAGCTGACCTGGCTATGCTGACTGGTAACATAGGCAGACCGGGTGTGGGTGTTAATCCTTTACGGGGTCAGAATAATGTACAGGGCATGGCAGATATGGGGGTTCAGCCTCACCAAGGTGCTGGTTATCTGGCTGTGGACAACCCACAAGTACATCAGCAATTTGAAGAATTTTATGGCACCAAGCTCTCAACTGAGATTGGCTACAAAATTCCTGAGATGTTCAATGCGGCCATTGATGGGAAATTGAAGGCTTTATGGATTATTGGCGAGGACGTCGTTCAGACAGACCCTAATACAAACCATGTAAAGAAAGCCCTCTCAAATCTTGATTTATTTGTTGTATCTGAACTCTTCATGACTGAAACCGCGAAAATGGCAGATGTGGTATTACCCGCAGCTTCATTTTTAGAAAAGAGCGGAACCTTCACCAATGGAGAAAGAAGAATTCAAAGGGTGAATAAAACTGTGGAGCCTATAAAAGGTTGCAAATCAGATGGAGATATCATAGTAGATATGATGAGGAGAATGGGTTATGATCAGCCCGATTTTGCACCAGATACTATGTTGGAGGAGATCTCACAAATAGTACCGTTTTTCAAGGGTGTAACCTGGGAAGGTCTGGGAGATAATGGAAAACAATGGCCGGTACTCGAAGATGGCATTGGTACGACAATTATGCATAAGGAAGAATTTAAGCGGGGCAAAGGGAATATTCAATACCATGATTTTAGAGAGACCGAAGAGATCGTCGATCACGGTGAGAAATTCCCGTACATCCTAACCACCAATCGCGAATTGGAGCATTATAACTGTGGTGCCATGACCAGAAGAACTTCCAACGTTGACATCCTCACAGAAGATGTGCTGTTAATCAGTGCTCCTGATGCAAGCAAAATTGGCGTATTGGACGGTGAATTGGTTTGTGTCAGTTCTGCAAGAGGTAAAGTCGATTTAAAGGCTAGGGTTACAGATCAGGTTAAACCGGGAGTGTTGTCTACCACTTTCCATTTCCCTGAAGTGATGGTCAACATTCTGACATCGAATGTTTCTGATTCTGAGGCATTATGCCCGGAATACAAGGTGGTTTCGGTGGATATCAGGAAGGCCAGGAATACGCAGAATAGAAAGGTTGGGGAGTTGGATTAAGATCTTGGAATACTCATACTGTTTTACCACAAAGAATCGTCCTCGTTGCAACCAGGATGAAGTCAATTTTTATGAGGACATCATTGTGAAGATTATTAACCCTATATATTAGAATATTTCAGGCATTAATCTCCAACAATTCATAAACTTCCTCAATACCCTTTTTGCTATCAGACAATACTATCAAGGTATCATTGACTTTCAATACGGTTGCACCGTTTGGAGTGAGATACTTGTCATCTCGTTTTATCATGGCAATAATGGCACTCTTGGGAAAACCCAGATCGACAATTCGCTGGTCCGCTGCACAACAGGTCATACTCACTTCAATTTCTTCCATATGAGTCTTTGGATGCTCAGTCACTAAATCATCGGGATGCGCCAGCGATTTCATGGTATCAGGCAGTGCAACGTTTAGCCATTTAGCTACGAGAGAAAGAGTAGTACCCTGGATCAAAACTGAGGTGACCGAAATGAAAAAAACGATGTTGAACATCATATTGGCTTTGTCTATGCCTGCGAGAAGCGGATACATCGCAAATACAATTGGTACGGCACCACGCAGCCCAACCCAGGAAATATACAGGCGTCTTCTTACTTTCATTTTGAATGGTATAAGACTTATAAACACACCAATGGGACGGGCTGCAAAAATCAGGAAGGCCGAGATGATTAGACCGAGTCCCATAAATGGTACAATCTGTGAGGGGAAGACCAATAAGCCGAGGGTAAGAAATAGTACAATTTGCATTAACCAGGCTATTCCATCAAACATTTTCAAGACCGTCTTTTTGTGTATCAGATCCTGGTTACCTAAATAGACCGCACAGATATAAATAGCCAAAAAACCATTGCCGCCTACAAAATCAGTGGCTGAAAAAGTGATGAACATCAGCGCTATTACCAATGCAGGATATAGCCCTTCAAAATCCAACTTGATCTTGTTAATTACAAATTTACTGGCATATCCAAAACCAAAACCGGCGGCAGTTCCCAAAATCATTTGTATTAAGAACAGTGGGATGAGTGAGAAAAGGCTTTGGTCTTGATTAACAACCAGGGATAAAAAGGCGATAGTAAGTACATAAGCCATGGGGTCATTACTGCCGCTTTCAAGCTCAAGAGTTGGTCTGAGATTGGTAGCTAGGGCCAGGTTCTTGGATCGTAAAATGGAAAAAACTGCTGCTGCATCTGTGAAGG
>JAJCYL010000191.1 GCA_029262955.1 Cytophagales bacterium
CTCAATGATCTTTTGCAGGTTAATTAGGCTAAGAACTTGCTTGTCTTTGTCATGTGGAATTAAGTCTCCTTTTTCAATCAGTCGTTTGGTATAAATGGAATATTTTTCGAAATAAGAAATCGTACTAAATGAGATGGCAGAGACCAACATGAGTGGGACAAACAATGTATAGCCACTGGTTATTTCAGCAATTAAAAAAATTGCTGTCAACGGAGCATGTAATACTCCACTCAGAATTCCACACATCCCAACTAATGTAAAGTTTGATGCGCTAACGTTAGCGCCAGGGAAAATGAAATTAAGGACAGTTGAAGTAAAATATCCAGCCACTCCACCAATGAAAAGTGAAGGTGCAAAGATTCCTCCACTGCCGCCAGATCCGATTGTAAGTGCAGTGGCAATTGGTTTGATCAAAATTATCGCAAAGAGAAATAGCGCTAAAACCAGTAAGTTATCGCTCAGACCATAAAAAAAACTTCTCAGAAAAATATCCTGTTCCTGGCCATTTAACAGGAGTTTAATGGTTTCGTATCCTTCACCATAGATTGGAGGAAAGGTTAATATTGCTATTGCTAATCCCAGCCCTCCAATAAACGCCCTCTTGAAGTCATTTTGAACTTCACCGATCTTGCTCTCAAGTGAAAGTATTATCCTTGTGACGTAGAGGGAAATCATTCCACAAAAAAGTCCCAACAATACGTAGAAAGGGACATCTGAAGCAGTGAAAGGATCGGTGAGTGTAAATGAAAAGAGTATTTCATCTCCCAATAACACGGTGGAGATTAGAGATCCGGCGACAGATGCAATTAGAAGTGGAATAAACTGTGCGATGGTTACGTCAGTTAACATGACCTCAATGGCAAAAATTACCCCAGCAATTGGTGAGTTGAAAATAGCGGATATGGCGGCGGCAGATCCACATCCAATTAATACAGTTCTTTTCTTATAGTCCAGATGAACGAGCTGGCCAATATTAGAGCCGATTGCCGACCCGGTCACTACAATTGGGGCCTCTAAACCAACTGAACCGCCCAGACCAACTGTAATGGCGCTGGTAATCATTCTGGAGTACATTTTGACTGGCTCAATGATGCTAGATCTTTTCGAAATTCTATAGAGCACACTGGTAATTCCATGTCCCAGTTTTTCCTTTAGAAAATATTTGGAAATTCCCGCTGTAATAAGAATTCCAACTAGAGGAAGAAACAGATACAAGTAATTGAAGTTTGCATTATCCATCCCTGCTTCAAGAGATTGCTGTATATAATGAACTGTCGTTTTTAGAACAACCGCAGCGAGACCAGCAATCAATCCAATTAATCCACTGGCAATAAGTAGAAAATTTTTGTCGCTTATATACTTAAGACGCCAAATGAGAAATTTAACTGGTAAACCGTGTGGTTTCATTCGCCCCTTAAATTGTGGTGTTGCAAATAGGAAGGCAAAAGTAACAGAAGCGCTTTAAAATCAACGATTTATAACTATTTACTCCTGACTTTGTAAATTTAATTTTGATCTATCCACTCTATGAAAATAACTCAAATCAAGGAAACTTGTTTGTACGTATCAGACCTCAATCAAACGTCTAAGTTTTATCACGATTTACTCGGTTTGAAGGTGATTGGCAGAGTTGATGGCCGGCACATCTTTTTTAAAGCTGGTACTTCCGTCTTGCTGTGTTTTATCGCTGAAGCCACATCACAGGATGACCACTTGCCGCCCCACTACGGCTCCGGCAAATTACATATGGCATTTGAAGTGGAAATGGAGAATTATCAATCAATAAAGGAACAGCTTATTAGCAAAGGCGTAGACGTCATTTATGAAGAAACCTGGCGATCCGATGTGCACTCATTTTACTTTCATGATCCGGATGGTCACGTGTTGGAGATAGTACCTAAAGGAATGTGGGACATAGGGGGCTAAGCAACTATTCCTGCTTTTGCAGCCAGTGCTTCTTCGATAAATTTGAATGTAGACAGAACTTCAGGTTTACCATTGACAACTGCTACATCATGCTCGAAATGACCGGAAGGCTTTTTGTCTGCAGTAATAATGGTCCAGCCATCACTTAGTTGGAGAACATTCTTTGTACCCATATTTATCATTGGCTCAATAGCAATGACCAGCCCTTCCTTAATCTTGGTTCCCTTACCTCTCTTACCGTAGTTAGGCACTTCTGGAGATTCATGCATTTCTCTTCCAAGACCATGCCCAACTAATTCACGAACAACCCCATAGCCATTTTTTTCCGCATGTTGCTGAATCGCAAAACCAACATCACCCAATCTGTTTCCAACTACAACTTGTTCGATTCCCAACGTCAAACATTCTCTTGTCACTTTTAAGAGCTTTTTCACCTCCGGGGTAACTTCCCCAATTTCAAAAGTCCATGCATGATCACCATAGAATCCATTTTTTATGGCCCCACAATCAACGGAGACAATGTCCCCTTCTTCAAGAGGGCGATTATTTGGTATCCCATGAACGATTTCTTCATTGGTTGAGGTGCAAAGAGTATTTGGAAAATCGTATAGACCCAGAAAACCAGGTTCTGCACCTTGATCTCTTATATATTCAAAGGCCAGTTTATCAAGATCGAGGGTTGTAACTCCCGGGCCAATTTTCTCCGCAATTATCCCCAAAGTTCGAGAAACAATTAGCGCACTTTCCCTCATCAATTCAATTTCTTCTAGGGTTTTGTATCTGGTCATCCTAAATAATTTGCTAAGGAACCTCAAAGATAATTTCTTTTTAAAGTGTGTAAAACAAAAAAAGCAGGGATTCCCTGCTTTTTCATTTTTTGAAAGAAAGAATTTATTAAATCACTCCTTCAAGAACATCTTTAATTGGTACCCTTTGACCATCTTTAAAAGAAACTATCCAAGCGTCTTTTACACCCATTTCTCTTAAATACTTTTTGAAAGTATCGGCTTCCCAATAATCTCTAAAAATACCTAATGTATATTTTTTCAATCCGTCACCATCTTCTCCCTGGAACTCACCACCTTTATCCAGGTACTTAGAGAGGTCCTTGTTCTTAAATGCCCCGATCTGTACTTTGAATACCACACCATTTTGATCATCAACTGAACTTGTTTGCTTAGGGGCTGGTTGTCTTGCAGCCTGAGCGGCCTGACTTTTTGCGCTTTCTAACTCGCTTCTAAGGCTAGCCAATTGACCCTGATAGTCAGATATCTGTTGGTCTTTTTCGGCGATTTGACCGTCAACACCATTGGCTTCCTGTTGTAATGTTCTTACCTGATCTTTTAATGCACTATTCTCATCCAGGAGTGCTTTGTATTGTTCAGGAGAAAGCTTCTTAGCTCTTTTCTTCCACTCCTTTTTTTCTTTTTTGGTCATCTGGGCCGAAGCCTCATGTCCCGAGAAAAGTACAAAAGATCCCAGCAAAAGTATGATTGTCAGTAGTCTCATCTTTAAATAATTATGTTTCTGGGCTTAAATTTATAATCATTGTACAAGAATAACTTGCTTTAAGCCAAAAAAAACATTACTTCAGACTACCAATCATATTGGCAGGAACAACCCATTCGTCGAACTGTTCACTGGTTAATAAGCCCAATTCAATGGCCGCTTCTCGTAAAGTGGTACCTTCTTTATGCGCCTTTTTAGCGATTTTGGCAGCATTTTCATAGCCAATATGGGTATTTAGTGCTGTAACGAGCATCAGTGAATTTTCAAGCTTTTCCTTTATGATTTTGGCATTTGGCTCAATTCCAACTGCACAATGTTCATTAAAAGATTGGCAGGCATCACCTATTAATTTGGCCGAATTGAGCAGATTATAGATCATCATTGGCTTGAAAACGTTCAATTCAAAGTGCCCATTCATGCCTCCAACGGAGATGGCTACGTCATTTCCAATGACCTGGGCACAAACCATGGTTAATGCCTCGCATTGCGTTGGGTTCACTTTGCCAGGCATTATGGACGACCCTGGTTCATTTTCAGGAATAACAATCTCACCAATTCCACTTCTTGGTCCTGAAGCAAGCATCCTTATGTCATGTGCAATTTTCATCAGGCTAACAGCCAGTTGTTTTAAGGCACCTGATGTTTCCACGATGGCGTCATGTGCCGCCAATGATTCAAATTTGTTCTCAGCGCTTACAAACGGGTGACCCGAATGTTTGGCAATTTTACGGGCAACCAACTCTGCGTAACCATTAGGAGTATTTAAGCCAGTGCCTACGGCCGTTCCACCTAGCGCTAATTCTGACAAATGAGCCAGGGTATTTTTCAATGCTTTCAATCCATGGTCCAGTTGTGACACGTAACCAGAAAATTCCTGTCCCAATGTCAGTGGTGTGGCATCCATAAAGTGCGTGCGACCTATCTTAACTACATCCTTGAACTTTTCTGATTTATCTGCAATGACGTCTCTGAGGGCCTTCACCTTTGGTATAGTATTTTCCACTACCATTTTGTAACCAGCTATGTGCATAGCAGTAGGAAAAGTATCATTGGATGACTGAGACTTATTGACATCGTCGTTAGGATGTATAAATTTATCCTGGTCTGTGAGTTGACCTCCTTTTATTACATGAGCCCGGTTGGCCACGACTTCATTCATATTCATATTTGACTGAGTTCCAGATCCGGTTTGCCATATAACTAAAGGGAAATTGTCATCCAACTCTCCAGTCAGCACTTCGTCACATACCAGTCCTATTATATCACTCTTTTCTTGATCTAAAACTCCAAGTTCGGCATTCGCCTCTGCGGCAGACTTTTTTAGAATGGCAAAGGCCCTGGTGATTTCGATGGGCATACGCATAGTATCCACTCCAATTTTGAAATTATTTCGCGACCGTTCAGTTTGAGCTCCCCAATACTTATCGGCAGGAACTTCTACGGTACCCATGGTATCTTTTTCGATTCTTACTTCCATAATTATTCTCTATGTACTGTGCTTAATGAAAATGGGGGAAGGCATACTGACCAATATTCTGAATGCTGATCAAAGGGATTCGAATAACGAATTTTTGATCCTCTTTTTACCAGCAAACTTTGTCCCGTCATTATAACTAATTTCTCTCCATCCACTTTGACCATCATTTTACCTTTGGTGACCATTATAAACTCATCGAATTCAGGTTTTTGAGCCGGCTCCGTCCAATCTGGGGGGGCCTCCATGCGGGAGATGCTGCACCCTTCATATTTCATACTCACATTGCCAAAATGTTCCTCGATCAGTTTGTCATTTCCTGTTGGAACAATGGTCGGCTTGGTCTGTTTATAATAGTTCTTCAAACTCTTAAATGGATAGGTTGTGAATTTAGTAATTAATTCAAAGATCTTATGATGAAAATGTTATTGGGCCGATCATCCCGACACTTTTCTTATATATTCCCAGAGTACAACCCCAATGGATACTGAAATATTTAGAGAATGCTTGGTCCCAAACTGTGGAATTTCCACACAACTATCAACGCATTGAATTACCTCTTCATTGACACCAAATACTTCGTTGCCAAAAATAAACACATACTTCTCACTTTCGTCTAATTCAAATTGATGTAGAAATGCGGCGTTGTCCACTTGTTCGACAGCCACAGTGATATAACCTTCCTGACTCAACTCCTTAATTAAGTCAACAATTTGCTCCCGATACTCCCAGTTAACAGAGTCGGTTGCTCCAAGAGCTGTTTTGTTGATGTCCCTATGAGGTGGCGTTCCGGTGATACCAGTTAAAAAAATTTTCTCAATCAGGAAGGCATCACAAGTTCGAAAAGCCGAGCCGACATTGTTAAGACTGCGCACATTATCCAAAACCACGACAATAGGATTTTTTTTAGCTTTTTTAAAGCCTTCCGTAGAGAGCCTGTTGAGCTCTTCGTTTTTTATTTTTCTTCTTGTCACTTCTGTCACTTCACTTGATGGTCAAAATTAATGAATATAGAAACTTACTTTGTAGGTTCGCATAATGGCTAAAACCAAAGCAAAAGCCGGGGTAACGGAGACGCCTTTAATGAAGCAATACAATGCTATTAAAGCTAAACATCCGGGAGCGCTCTTACTTTTTAGAGTGGGTGATTTCTATGAAACCTTTGGTGAAGATGCTATACGTGCCAGTAAAATTTTAGACATTGTACTTACCAAAAGGGCCAATGGTAAAGCCTCTCATATTGAGTTGGCAGGTTTTCCTCACCATTCATTGGACACTTATTTACCGAAACTCGTTCGTTCTGGTGAGCGAGTCGCCATTTGTGATCAGTTGGAAGATCCCAGGTCTGTAAAGGGTATAGTCAAACGAGGGGTTACGGAATTGGTAACTCCGGGATTGACCCTCAATGACAATGTTCTTGAAAGAAGGAGTAACAACTTCCTGGCCTCGATTCATTTCGGGGATGAAATTCATGGATTGGCGTTACTGGATCTGTCCACTGGGGAATTTTTGGTGGCTGAAGGTTCAATCGAATATATTGAAAAACTAATTCAAGGATTTGGGCCTTCAGAGATTATTTTTTGTAAGAAGCATCGAGATCAGTTTGAAAGGATTGTCAATGTGGACTGCTCATCTTTCTCTTTGGAGGAGTGGATCTTTACTCACGATTATGGCTATGAAAAACTAATCCAACATTTCCGGACAAAGTCACTCAAGGGGTTTGGAATTGAGCAGTTTGGTCATGCCATAACTGCTGCAGGGGCTGTACTTTTTTACTTAGAAGAAACCGAGCACAAAGAATTAAGTCATGTTTCGTCCGTAGGCCGAATCGATGAGGATAAGTACGTGTGGTTGGACAAATTCACCATACGAAATCTCGAATTAGTCTATCCCCAACAACCTGATGGCATTTCATTATTGCAGGTAATTGATCAGACAATTACGCCCATGGGTGCGAGGATGATCAAAAAGTGGCTGGTCCTTCCACTCAAAGAGAAAAGTCTGATTGAAGAGCGCCTTTCGGTAGTAGAAGCGTTAATTGGCGACCATGATTTGAGAGAGGAGTTAACCCAATTACTAAAGCCGATAGGTGACCTTGAGCGGTTAATTTCCAAAGTGGCGGTAGGCCGTATTAATCCTCGTGAGATGAATCACCTCAAGAGAGCATTGGGACAGTTGGGACCACTTCAAGAATTATTATTGACCACCGAGATTAAGGCTTTAAATTCATTAGGAGATCAAATTAATCCGTGTGAATTACTGTTGACTGAAATTCACACCTTTTTAAAAGAAGAAACGCCTTTGGTTTCGAATCAGGGTGGATTAATTAATGAAGGACTTCATGAGGAACTCGATGAGCTAAGAAAAATTTCTTTCTCGGGAAAGGACTATTTGTTACAGATTCAGAAAAGGGAGACCGAACTAACCGGCATACAATCTTTAAAGATCGCCTACAATAAGGTATTTGGTTATTATTTGGAAGTAACCAATTCTCATAAAGACAAAGTTCCGGCAGAATGGATTCGAAAGCAGACTTTGGTGAATGCAGAGAGATATATCACTGAGGAGCTAAAAACTTATGAGGAGAAGATTCTAAATGCGGAGGAAAAGATCATAGCTATTGAGCAGCGGTTATATCTCGAACTTGTTACCAAAGCTTCGGAATACATTGAACAGATTCAACAGAATGCCCGGATACTGGCACGCATCGATTGCTTACTTTCTTTTGGTGAGCTGGCAATCAAAAACGACTACGTTCGTCCAACCATCAGTGATGATAAAATAATCGATATTAAAGAAGGCAGGCACCCTGTGATTGAAAGCCAATTGGCAGTTGGAGATACCTATATCCCCAATGATGTCTATCTGGATACGGAGGGGCAGCAAATAATGATTATTACCGGTCCTAACATGGCTGGTAAATCTGCCTTATTAAGACAAACGGCCCTGATCGTTTTATTAGCTCAGATGGGATCTTATGTTCCTGCAAGCTACGCGAAGGTTGGCATTATTGACAAAGTGTTCACCCGGGTCGGTGCATCAGACAATCTGTCAAAAGGCGAATCCACCTTTATGGTGGAAATGACTGAAACAGCCAGTATTCTGAACAACCTATCTGACAATAGTCTCATTTTGATGGATGAAATAGGCCGGGGGACTAGCACTTATGATGGTATTTCCATTGCATGGTCAATCGTTGAGCACCTGCATAATCACCCCAAATTCAGGGCCAAGACCTTATTTGCCACCCATTACCACGAATTGAACCAGCTGACAAATGACCTGCCGAGGGTAAAGAACTTTAATGTCTCTGTCAAAGAACTTAATAATAAGGTGATTTTTTTGCGAAAACTGAAAGAAGGAGGTAGTGAGCATAGCTTTGGAATTCATGTGGCTCAAATGGCCGGAATGCCAAATCCGGTAGTGATACGGGCCAATGAGATCATGAGGCATCTTGAAAAAGATAAGGTTAGCGAACGCAATAAAGAGGCGTTGGAAGATATTCCTTCTTCCAATTTTCAACTGAGTATGTTCGAGGCAGACCCGAAGTTCGAAAACATTCAAAAAATGCTGAAGGAAATTGATATTAATACGATTTCACCGGTTGAAGCATTATTGAAATTGAACGAGATACTTTCTACTTTGAAAGGGAAGTAGTTCTGAATTTTAGGTTAGCCAATTTCTTTTTAAGAATAGGTCGTTACGACACTTTTTTTTCTAAGTCTTTGATTCTCTTTTCATGATCGGAATAACTTTCTGCAGCAAAATCAATGAAATCATCCATTTCATTTCTGAATTCTTTGAAAGCCTTCGTAAGTCCCTTTAACCCTTCGTTCATGTAGCTGAGCTTGGCATCTACTACATTTAATTTGCGATCAATTCTCTTTTTGTATTCCTCAAACTTGTTCATTGCTGATAAAGATACGTTTTTGTGCTGAAAAAGATCAATGGGAGCACTTAAGTTAAGAGGAACCATCACCATAGACAGGTGTTCCTAAAAACTGACTTTAATTTATTGTTAATTGATTTGCCCTAAGTATTTTTGCATCCCTTTTAATAAAAGCGAGAGTAGCTCAGTCCCGAAAGTTTTCGGGAAGCATCCCGACGTATGTTGGGAGGGTCGCAGAGCGAATCTCTTGAAATGTTGTGAATAAATACGATGAAAAGCATCGTTTGACTTAAAAGCGAGAGTAGCTCAGCTGGTAGAGCACGACCTTGCCAAGGTCGGGGTCGCGAGTTCGAATCTCGTCTCCCGCTCAAATTGAAAAGAATGTGAGTAAATGACTCACATTTCTTTTTTAAGGGCGTGTAGTTTCAATGGTAATGTAGTTTCACACCCACACCACCAACTCACACCCCAACTCACACCCAATTGCCGGAGTGGTGGAATTGGTAGACACGCAAGACTTAAAATCTTGTGAGG
>JAJCYL010000192.1 GCA_029262955.1 Cytophagales bacterium
TAACTGGGACTGCGAGCAAGAAAAAGATTTTCCGGATCTTTTTCTAACAAGACGTCATTTACAATTGAGGACTGCTGATAAGTAGCTGTCATAACCATTTTCTTCAGCAAGTTTCTTAAATCCCAACCTGATTCAATGAATTCAATCGCCAGCCAATCCAACAATTCAGGATGCGTGGGGAGGGCTCCCTGACTACCAAAATCATTGGATGTCTTAACAAGACCTCTTCCAAATATCATTTGCCAGTATCTGTTTACTGTTACTCTTGCAGTTAGCGGGTTTTGATCATCAAATATCCATTTAGCCAGTCCCAACCTATTGGGTGGAAGATCATCAGAGAAGGGGAATATAGCAGTCAATGTTCCCGGATTTACTGACTCTCCCGGACTATTATATTGGCCCCTATCCAAAACGAAAGTCCTCCTTGGTTTAGCCATTTCTTCCATCACCATGATTTCATCAATTGGACCAATGATATCCAGCAGTTTTTCTCTCAGATTTTTAAGTTCATCACTTTTTCTCGTAAACGATTCACTGTTTTTAATGATATGATCATTTATGATTTCCACATTGAATTCATTTGATTGATTTATCCCATCTGCAGACTCATAAATAATCCTGGCTTCCAACAAGGTCAAGGCTCTGTTATATATTCTTATTTCATCTATTAGTCCTTTGAAATTTCCAAACTCACCGGTATGAAGTCTATAACTTTTTGCAACTCCTACTGGTCGTTTTTCCGGAACATGTGTTGCCAGTCTTATTGGAAGTATAGTCTTATATAACCTGTCAAACTCAATTTTTGATTTTATCCTATCACCATTCATAAACAAACTCACTCCGCCAGCCTTTCCGGAACCGTCATAAGTAAACATCACATGAGTCCATTCATTAAGAGGTATTGAATCAAGACTGATAACTTGCAAATAACTATGAGGTAGGGAGTGAATTAATCGAACATTTAGTCGATTATCGGCGTCCAAATAAAAATCCCAACCCCGCCAAAAGTTATTTTTCTGACCTGTGTTACCTAAAATAGTCTGGGTTTTATTCTCTTCCTTTTTTATAGTATTAATCCAAGCACTCGCTGAAAAAGCATCGTGCACTTCAAAAAGACCAACATCATATAGATATAATTCATCATATTCTCCGGTAAATTTCATAGCATTACCAACCCTACCTTTTGTTAATACCGGTTTATTTTTGGTCGTACTTCGATAATTGCCATCGACAGCATATTTATTGTCATTCGAAATGGTCTTGAAAAACTCCATAGGATAGTGACCAATGAGCCCTTCAATTGAGTTTATCTGCGTTACTTTTGGAGTCGGATTGGCCGATGAAGGAATTTTATCTTGTAGCTTGAACAGTTGATTTTCTTTTTCTTTTATATAACTTTTTATTTCTGCTATTTTCTTATTTGTCTCCTTGTCTGATAGCAAAAGCATTGGTCCATAATTCCCATCTGCACCCGTCATTCCCAATTCTTTAACATTATTAAAGAATGCAGACATTTGATAAAACTCCTTTTGAGATATTGGATCGAACTTATGGTCATGACAGCTTGCACATTCCAGTGTCAATCCGAGAAAAGCAGTTGCAGTTGTAATGGTGCGGTCTGCGACATACTTTAATCTGAATTCCTCATCGATAACGCCACCCTCATCAGTCATGGGGTGATTTCTATTAAAGGCAGTCGCAAGTATTTGCTCATCTGTTGCGCCCGGCATCAAATCTCCAGCAATCTGTTGTGTAACAAATTCATCATACGACATGTTCTTTCTAAATGCCCTCGTAACCCAGTCTCTCCACGGCCACATCATGCGGTAGCCATCGGCATGCATCCCATGCGAATCTGCATAGCGAGAAACATCCAGCCATTCCATGGTTAATCGTTCGGCGTGGGCATCACTATTTAATAATCTGTCAACAACCTTTTCATAAGCACCCGATGAATTATCAGCCATAAACTCATCAATTTCACGAAGTGTAGGCGGTAAGCCTGTGAGGTCCATCGTAACTCTTCGCAGTAACCTTTCCCGATCGGCCGGTAGAGATGGTTCTAGTCCCTCAAGCTGGATTTTCCTAAGTATAAAATGATCAATCTCATTTACGATTTTCCATTCTTCAGGCAGTTCTTCCTTAATTTCTATTTTTTTAGGGGGTATAAATGACCAGTGGGGCTTCCATTCAGCACCTTGCTCAACCCATTTAACAAGAATAGCAATTTCATTTTTGGTAAGCCCTAATTTAGCCTCTGGAGGAGGCATATGAAATGAGGGGTCATCACTAAGAACTCTTTGTATTGCCATGCTCCTTTTTGGACTACCGGCTACAAATGCAAATCCCCTTTCTCTAAGTTCGGCAAAAGCTCCCTCTTCAGTATCTAATCTTAAATTGGCTTTTCGTCCGTTTTCATCAGGACCATGACAATGGTAACATTTATCGGATAGAATTGGCTTTATATGAAAGTTATAGTCTATTAATTCTGGTAGATCATCATAGACCTCCATAATTTCATCGGGAATTTTTTGTCCACATGAAACTGAAACACCCCAAATCAAGAGGAAAATGACTAAATAATTAAAGTACCTCAATATCAATTGAGTCTTACCCATGCGTATTCCGTCAGTTACATTCAATACCGAATAATATGAGACTATTACTCTTACAAAGTTGAGGAATCAGGGGTGAAAAACTTAAAAGAAAATTAGCAAACAATTAAACCATTTTAGCTCAAGTGACTTATTTCACTAAAATTATCGAATCAGAGCGGGGCAAATTCAACATGCTCCTGCCTGTATTGACTTGGAGTTAAACCTATACTTTTTTTAAATTGATTGTTGAAATGTGCGGTATTATTGAATCCTGTGGCATAGCAGATTTGGGAAATACTCAAATCATTGTCTATCAACATCTTTCGGGCGTTGCCAATTTTCACTTCATTTAGAAATTGGATGTAAGTCTTATTCGTATGAGATTTGAAGTATCTGCAAAATGCGGTGGAACTCATATTTGCTATTTCTGCAACCTCTTCTAGCGTGGGATTTTCAGAATAATTATCCATAACAAAATGATAGACATTATTGATTCTTTCGCAATCATCCTTTGCAATTGAAAAACTAAATGCTTCACTGCTTAAAAGCTCATACTCCCTCGTTTCGGACATGATTTTTAGTACGGTCAGTAGGTCTATTATTTTCTCAAGTCCCTCCTTCTGATCATCAAGTTCCAAAATTCTCTTTCTAATCTCATTATTTGCTTTTCCTATAAATTTGATACCTCTTTTGGCGTTAGTGAATAATTTCTTTATTGAAGTAATGTTCTGGCT
Source organism: Cytophagales bacterium (assembly GCA_029262955.1). GTDB lineage: Bacteria > Bacteroidota > Bacteroidia > Cytophagales > Cyclobacteriaceae > JAJCYL01. The sequence continues at coordinate 3,332 of JAJCYL010000192.1, forward strand.
ATTCCAGAAATCGCACCCAATAAAATCTTCATCGAAATACACTACCAGTGCTTTTGACAAAATTTCGGAATCCTTTTCGTAATATTCCTTATCACTACGATAAAGATGAGGAACTTGACCTCCATAAAACACGAGATCACCTGGTTGAAAACGTTTCATACTATCTCCAACAAAAAGCATTCCGGTACCCCGCAAAACCAACATTATTTCAAATTCAGGATGAAAATGCCAGGAAGGGAAAAAGTACGGTTCATTCACCCTCATTAATTCAAAGGGTTTATTCTGATTAGAATTTAGAACCTTGAGTAACACTTTCATTTCAGTAATACAGTTTAAATTTAATGTGAATACATCCTAAAAGTTTATTCCCAATTCAGTCTCTCTCAAGTAAGCCTTTCAGATAAATACTCAGCATAAATTATTATTTAAATCGAATTAACGCCTGACAACAACACTACCCTTATGTGAGTCATCAATCTCATTCTTTTCTATCCAATCATAAAAGTATCTTGACAAGAACCCCAATTGGTTAATTCGAATTGATTCGTATATCCTAATTTAACCAATTAACCCTAAAAATCTGACTTAAGATGTCAAAAATTAAATCAAGGAGAAGCTTTATTAAAACGTCAGGTGTCACAATCGCTACTTCTGCTGCATATTCAACTTTTGCTCCATTTAACATTATAAACGACAAGCCATCTAAAGAAAAAATAATTGGTCATGGAAATTTTAAATACAAAGTGATCAATGAATGGGGCAATTTAGATCCCGCCACAACCCCAGTAAAGAATTGTCATGAGATGGTAATTGACAGTAATGGAAGACTAATTATGATAACAGATGAGACCAGGAATAACATCATCATCTATGACCGTTCAGGAAAACTATTATCGACTTGGGGAAATCAGTTTACTGGCGGACATGGATTGACTATCTCCAAGGAAGGTGTAGAGGAATTCTTGTTCATCACCGATTATAAATTGGGAAAGGTATTTAAAACCACATTAAAGGGACAAGTTATGCTCGAAATAAACCATCCGGGTACAATCGGGATTTACGAAAACAATCAATCATTCAAACCAACCGAGACAGCTATTGGTCCAAATGGAGATATTTATGTAGCAGATGGGTATGGTTCACAGTTTATAATTCAATATAATTCTTTGGGCGAATATTTAAGGCACTTCGGTGGCCGGGGTGATAACGATGACAAATTTGATACCTGCCACGGTATTTGTGTGGACAATCGTAATCCCAAAAACCCAACTTTACTGTGTACTTCTAGGTCTCACAATTCCTTTAAAAGATTTTCACTGAGTGGCGAGTATCTTTCTACAATATTTCTGCCGGGTGCATTCGTTTGTCGTCCGGTTATTGATGATGAGAACATCTATGCTGGTGTGTGTTGGTCTAGACTGAAATATCTGAACAAGACAGATAATTCAGGCTTTGTTACAATTTTAAATACCAATGACGAGGTCATTTCAAACCCGGGTGGTACCAAACCAAATTACGTTAATGGCGAACTCCAACTAATGGTACAGGATGAGCCTATTTTCAAACATTGCCACGATGTTTGTATTGATGATGACAAAAATCTCTATGTATGTCAATGGAATGCAGGTCAAACTTATCCGGTAATGCTTGAGCGCATTTGAATTGTCATTATCGATCTGACAAGGTGAATTCAGGCAAATAAACTATTTCTCCACCACTCATGGCTGATTCGTGTGCTAAAATACCTACACAGGTAATATTTGCAGATTCTATATCGTTGGGATATGGTTTTTTACCAGAAATGAGTGCGTTTAGAAATTCATTAACCATGTGTGGGTGCGATCCGCCATGGCCGGAACCTTGAATGAAAGATAAGTGCTGATTATCGTTTGAATCGTAAACTCCGGCAGTAGTGAAGGCTGCTATCTCGGATGGAAGAAGATGTGCATAGTCTGGTATTTTTACCCTTGAAGGGTTTTCTCCGGTGTGAATTACGCTGTCTTCACCTTCAATTTGAGTCCATTCAAATGACTTCATGGATCCATAAACATCGAAGCTCTCTCGATACTGACGTGCGGTATTAAAGAGAGACCGAGTAACTTCAGCAGAAAGGTCGGAATTTTTGAATTTTATGTGACAAGTTTCTATGGCGAATGGAGAATTGTATTTAGAGATCAGAGATTCATTAATTGTTCCCGACCCAAAACAAGATACGTACTCCGCCTGCTCCTTACTTAGAGCCTGGACCGGTCCAACACAATGTGTGGCATAATGCATTGGGGGTAGCCCCTCCCAATATCCTGGCCATCCAGCCATTTCCTGTTGATGAGATGACCGCAAGAATTGTATTTTTCCCAATTCACCCTTATCATACATTTCTTTTACAAACAAGAATTCTCTACTATATACAGTTGTCTCCATCATCATATAGGTCAAACCGGTTTCTTTTACTGCTTCGACAATTTGTCGGCACTCATCAACAGAAGTTGCCATCGGAACTGTACAGGCTACATGTTTTCCTGCCCGCAGCGCCGCCAAAGATTGTTCCGCATGATTTTGTATTGGTGTATTTATATGAACAGCCTCAATATTCGGGTCAGACAAGAGCTCAGCAAAGTCAGTGTACCTTTTTGAAATACCAAATGCTTCACCTATTTCATCTAATTTTGACTCGTTGCGTTGACAAATGGCATACATCGTGGATCGGGGATGTGCTTGATAAATTGGAATAAATTCCGCGCCAAATCCCAATCCTACCAGAGCCATGTTGATTCGATTACTCATAATTCATTTATATTTTCTGAGATAATTCCTAAGTGTCTGTCACATTGTTGCTTTCCAACTAATGTACTATCTCCAAGCCTTCTCTTGGTGGTTCATCTTTTTTCTCTTGTAAGAGGATTACCTTGTAACCTCCCTTTGATTTGTAATACAATATCAGTGATACATATGAAATAAACATAATGACAGGAAAGATTGCTACTACCTTTAAAGCCTCCTTTTTAGCAATGTTTTGTATATAATTAATTTTCAATTGTTCATCTTGGCTTGCCATAGATAGCTTGTTTGTGTCAATAGCCTGATAATCTCCGAAAATGCTCGATTTCTCTACGGTAGCATAGACAGAGTGTAGATTTTCGTCATAGAGCCTAAGGTTCCTATCAACGTGTGTATCTTGAACAAATCCCAATATAACCGCCCCAATTACTCCCGCAGCCATCATCCCCACCCCCCCGGTAATATTAATTGTTAATGCGCCCCCTTTTGGAAAGCGCTCGGATACAACAGCCAACATTGTCGGCCAAAAAAATGTTTTGCCAAGTGCAAATAATGTTGCGGAAACAAGTACCATTATGCCAGTTGATACCGAGAATAGGTAAAGACCTATACAAGCAATTAAAGATGAAACGGCCAGAAGGTTTAATGGCGGTATTCTATGGACTATTGATCCTGCAAATAATCTCAGGATTGCCATAATGGCTGAAGTATATACTAGGATCCATCCCGCTTGGATTCCGACGTTTCTCATTTCAGGAGCCATTAGTTCAGATATCCAGCTATCTGTTCCAAGCTCTGTGACAGCCAAGGGTATCATAAGTAATATCAGAATAATGAAAATGGGTTGTCCAGTACTCCTGACATAGAATGTGAAAATACCGACGATAATAACTATTAGAATAGCATTAGATAGGAACGCCCACTCAAATATGGACCCTACCTGAAACACGATGAGAGCCGTGACAATCAGTGCTCCAAACGCACCAACTTCCCTGAGCATTTCGAGATAAGATATACCCGCCTTTACTCTTTCGTTGACAGGAAATTTTCTCATTAACATCATCACACCGTAGACGATTGTCGGTAAAAGAATAAGTATCATTTTTAATTTCCAACTGGTTTCAAATCCAAGCATTAGCGCCATTACACCTCCTAATACTAAACCACCAGGCCAGCCAGCATGGAGAATATTCAACCACTTGGTTTTTTGATTCGGAAACATAGTAGCAACTACTGGATTAATCACAGCCTCTACTGTGCCGTTCCCAATAGCTACTAGGAAAGTGGCTATAAAGAGAGTCCAGTAACCCGTTGCGAAATAGGTGAGTATTGCGGACGAAACATGACAAATGAAGCCAAATAACATGGCATTCTTATAACCAATCCTGTCAATAATAAGGCTGAATAGGACAATGCTTATTGCAAATGGCCATAGACCAACTCCAGCTATTTCTCCAATTTGGGTATTGGTAAGATTAAACTCTGCTCCCCATTGAGGCAAAGTAAGTGCCCGCAGAATGAATCCAAATGAAGTCGTAACTAGTGCTACAAAACATGCCCAAAAAAGCTTCAGGTCTTTTCCCTCACTATATAAATCATCTCCCATTTCATTCAGTTAGTATCAAGAGGACTTCTCAAGAAAAGATCTTTTCTGGCAAAGTACACAAACAAATGTATCAAGATGTTGAGGGGAGTATGTACAGTATCTTAGCCAATACTGAGTGGATTTTGTTTTAGTTGTACTAAGAAACAATTCTTGATTTTTCAAAAAGTCTCATTAACATGAAGGGCACTTATCCACCTAATATAAAATATGTAAACTTTCCAAGCAAGATTCATTATCGTGAAGGGGAACAGTTTCATTACGACTTCCGGTAATATTTGCTGTCCTGCTAGAATAGTTTTGACAACAGCTAATTATGTTTATTCCGAACGCATCCAAACGGGATAGCTTTGATTTGCTTAAAATGTACGGCCCTTAAACTGCCTGGTATAAGCTATTGAAGGTCAATAAAAATCATTTGCTACTTAAATCAATTATTAAGTTTTAAACATGGTTCAATCCCTATTTAGTTTGGCGAACAAAGTTGCTCTCATAACCGGTGGCACACAGGGGATAGGAGCTGCAATCGCCAAAGGATTTGCTGAAGCCGGAGCAACTGTGGTAATAAATGGTAGGAATAAAGACAAACTTGGCGAATTTGTTGAGGAATTGAATCAATCTGGTTTTAATGCAAAGGGCGCATTGTTCGATGTAACTGATATTGAAAGTGTCAAAGAAGGGGTAAGAAATATTGAGGATGATATCGGACCGGTAGATATTTTAGTCAATAATGCTGGTATCATTAAGCGAGCGCCCGCGGAAAACCTTGAGGAAGAGGATTGGGAGTTAGTGATCAAAACCAACCTCACTGGCCCTTTTCTACTATCAAAATATGTTGGTAGAAATATGATCATTCGTAGCAGGGGTAAAATAATCAATATTTGTTCTTTGATGAGTGAGATAGGAAGAGATTCAGTTGCCGCGTATTCAGCAGCAAAAGGAGGTTTGAAAATGTTAACAAAGAATCTTGCTTCCGAATGGGGACCAAGTAACATTCAAGTAAATGGAATTGGTCCTGGCTATATAGCCACACCAATTAATGTAGCATATCGTGAACCAGGTAATCCCTTGAATAACTTTATCATTAGT